>JAAZBA010000183.1 GCA_012514045.1 Clostridiales bacterium
TAAAAATGGCAGTGCAGAAGGAAAATTACGAAAAGGTTATGACAGCATATGAAGCGTTGAAGGAATTGCTTGAGGCTTAAAAGGAGTTATCTATGGCAGAAGGAAAGCAGGACAACAAGATTGCGCGAATATTGATAGTGGATGACGTGGACACCAACCGCTTTATTCTGCGGGATATTATTGCGGGAATGGGCTATATTCCCGTGCTGACAGAGAATGGGGCACAGGCATTGAAAATGTTGCCGCATATCAAGCCGCAGCTTATCATTTTGGATATCGCAATGCCCGGAATGGATGGCTATGAGGCTTGCGAGAAGATAAAAGCCAATACTGATACAGAGGATATTCCCATTATATTCATCTCGGCTTATGATGAACCGGAGGATGTTGTAAAAGGTTTTTCTGTAGGTGGCTCTGATTATATTACAAAACCTTTTATTCCTGAGGTGGTGCGTGCCAGGGTAAGAATGCATCTGGATTTATACGAGACCAATTTGAGCATGCAGGAGATGAACAGGCGGCTGCAGATGTCTGTGGAGGATCAGCGAAAGCAGATGGAGAGAGAACGCCAGAGCGTGCTCTATGCGCTAATCCGTGTGGCAAGAGCAAATGCAAGCTATGATGAGATGCATATGGAAAGGTTAAAGCATAATTGCAGGATATTGGCGGAGGCTATGCAGTTATCCGTGACATATGAACACAAGATATCCGACAAATATGTAGATATGATAGAGCTGGCAGCGCCTCTTTGTGATTTAGGTAATTTGGCGATTCCTACCAGTACTCTGCAAAAGACGGATAGATTGACAGATGAAGAAAATGCTGTTATGAGAACACATACTACCATTGGCGCCCAGATACTGCAGGATGTGGCACAGGTGGGAAGGGATAACGGTTTCATTCATATGGCGATTGAAATTGTGCATTATCATCATGAAAATTGGGACGGTACCGGATATCCTGAACAGATAAGCGGGGATGAGATACCACTCTCCGCACAGATAGTGGCAGTGGCAAGTACCTACTGTGCACTTACGGAAGCCAGAGCTTATCGAGAAGCATTTAGCAGGGAGAAGGCGATGGAGATTATGGAAGAAGATGCCGGGACAAAATATAATCCCGAGATATTTAATATACTTAGAAAGATAGTCCGCCGCCTCAGATAAAAGCTTGAGTGAAGCGCAGACGAAAGAGAAGAAAGCATGCACATTTGTATGACGGAAGAGGAATTCCTGTATATTTTCCACCTTATGAAGAACAAGTACGGAATTGATTTATCACGCAAAAAGGAAATTATACAGGGAAGAATGGAAAACTATATTAACGCAAAGGGATTTCATAATTATTCGGAATACATCCGGGTATTTGATAAAGATGAATCCGGTAAGTGGGAGAAAGAACTGGTGAATTTACTCACCACCAATCATACCTACTTTATGCGGGAATTTGAACACTTTGATTTTTTGAAAAGAGAAGTGCTTCCAAAGCTTAGGCAGACGGAAGATGCCACGAAGGATTTACGCATCTGGTGTGGTGCTGCTTCGACCGGACAGGAGCCGTATATGCTTGCCATGCTGCTAAAAGATTTTTTTGGATTTGAGCACGAAAAATGGGATACCAAGATATTGGCCACGGATATCAGCTCGGAGGCGCTTTCTTATGCGGCAGCAGGTATTTATACCGTAGAGCAGGTAGAGAATCTGCCGGATGTTTGGAAAAGACGTTTCCTGCAATCCATTGATGGTGGACAACGGTATATGATGTCAGATGATATCAAAAAGGAAGTGCTATTCAGACATTTTAATCTTATGGACAACTTCCCCTTCAGGCGGAAGATGCACATTGTGTTTTTGAGAAATGTTATGATTTATTTTGATAAAGAGACGAAGCAAAAGCTGGTACAGAAAGTGTACGATGCTATGGAACCGGGTGGTTATCTGTTTGTAGGGACAACGGAGACTATTGATAGGGATGTGACACCTTTTAAATTGGTTCGGCCGTCGATTTTTAGGAAATAGGGAAGGTAAGATATGCGCCAGATACGTGTATTGGTAGTAGAGGATTCCCTGGTATTTAGGGAATTAATGGTACAAAATTTGAACAAAGACCCGGCGATTACGGTGGTGGCAACGGCGAAGGACCCGTTTGAAGCAAGGGAAGCCATACTGAAGCATAAGCCGGATGTAATGACATTAGATATTGAGATGCCTAA
>JAAZBA010000032.1 GCA_012514045.1 Clostridiales bacterium
CAAGTATTACACTCGAAGTGTAACACATCTATTGTAATCCTACAACTTAAACTCGTCAAATAACACATTATTAGTTGACAATCATCGTCACCGGTGATATACTTACACTGTGTTTTTGTGAGTATTTTTACAGAATAAAGAAGAAAGAAAGAGGAGAAGAAGGATATGTTTATGTCGGTGATCCTTCCCGCAGTTTATATAATCGCGATTATTGTGCTTGATAGGATCACAAAGCTCTGGGCGTCAAGCTATCTGTCAAATGTTGGCACAATACCAATAATCCAGGATGTGCTTCACTTGACATATGCGGAAAACACCGGCATGGCGTTTTCTCTGTTCAGCGGAAAACGGTTCATACTGGTCGTGCTGAGCATTCTGGCGGTAATCGCGATTATATGGCTTTTGAGGCAGGATTACTTTGACACCGCCCTGGGCAAATGGGCAGCTTACACCGTCATAGGCGGCGCAATTGGAAATCTTATCGACAGAATAGTCTACGGCTTTGTGGTTGACATGATTGACGTAAGGATTATAAACTTCGCTATCTTCAACGTGGCGGACTCCTTCGTCTGCATAGGCGGCGGTATGTTTATTCTATACGTAATACTGGAATGGCGCCGGGAGAGCAAGAGGAAGCATAACAATGACGATACTGAAGCCCGGGAGTGAGCACGAATCCCTCCGGCTGGACGTCTATATTTCCGGGGAATGTGAGGAGCTGTCACGTTCGGCGGCTGTAAAGCTTATTGAGAGCGGACTTGTAACCTGCGAAGGGGTGACTCTGAAGAAAAACCACAGAGTTACGGCAGGGGAGATATACCGGGTTATAATCCCCGAGCGGAAAGAGGGAAAAATATTACCTCAGGATATCCCTTTAGACATAGTATACGAGGATGAAAATATATTGATTATCAACAAGCCCCGGGGCATGGTTGTCCACCCGGCGGCGGGAAACCTCGACGGAACACTTGTAAATGCCCTGCTGCACCACTGCGGAGACAATTTATCCAGCATAAACGGAGAAATTCGCCGCGGGATAGTGCACAGGATAGACAAGGATACATCAGGACTTTTAGCGGTGGCGAAAAACGATTTTGCCCACTGTGAGCTGGCGCTACAGCTGGCGGATCATCATATGCGCAGAATATATCACGCTCTGGTGTGTGGTTATATGAGAGCCCCTGAGGGCACAATAGACGCCCCCATTGGAAGAAACGCCGCGGACAGAAAGAAGATGGCGGTAACGGACAAAAATTCTCGCAGGGCGGTAACACACTACAGGGCGCTTTCGGAGTATCTGGGCTACAGTCTTTTGGAGTGCAGCCTGGAAACCGGCAGAACACATCAGATAAGGGTACACCTGTCCTATATGGGACGTCCAGTAGCGGGGGATACCCTCTACGGCGGAAGGGATGAATTCTCCCTTGACGGTCAGTGCCTCCATGCAAAGCTTCTGTCCTTCAGATACCCGGGGAGAGAATACATGGTGACATTTGAAACGGAATATCCGGAATACTTCACACGTGTGATAAACATACTTGAAAAAAGGATGAACGGGTGATTATTATGAAAAAAACAATACGCGCCGCAGTTGTGGGTCTCGGGAGAATAGGCTACTACTTTCACCTCCCGGAAATAAAAAAACATGAGATGTTCGAGGCTTGCGCCGTTGTAGACGTTAGCGATGAACGTCTCAAGGAGGCAAAGGACAAATTTGGCACCCAGGGCTATAAGACCATGGCGGAAATGATAAGCGCAGAGCATCCCGACCTTGTGGTTATAGCGTCTCCTACACATCTTCATAAGGAGCACACCATCGAAGCCATGGCTTCAGGCTGCGATGTATTCCTTGACAAGCCCATGGCAAAGAACTACGCAGAAGTATTGGAGATGGCGGAAGCAGCGGAACGTTTTGGCAAAAAGCTGATGATATACCAGCCACACAGAGGCCGCCCCGAGACACATGCGCTGAGGCAGATCATAAAGGAAAATATAATCGGCAAGATATACATGTATAAGAGAGCAAATGTAAACTATCTGCGCCGTTCCGATTGGCAGTCTCTGCAGAAGTTCGGAGGAGGCATGCTTAACAACTTCGGAGCTCACTATGTGGACCAAGCTCTTTATGTTCTGGGCGGAGACTCAGTGGCGAAGGTAAAGGAGATAAACTGCATGCGCCACAAAATAGCCTCTTTGGGCGATGCGGACGACGTGGCGAAAATACTCCTGCGCACAACTGAGGACATAACAGTTGATGTTGAGATAAACATGGCATGTGCCCATCAGGTGGAGCCCTTTATGTTGCTTGGTGAACATGGTTCTGTGCTTATGCGCGTTAAAGAGGACGGAAGCCAGGTATTTGAGGCGAAATACTTTGTGCCCTCAGAGCTCTCCGAGCTGTCCTTGTCCGAAAGCCTTGCAGCCGCGGACAGGAAATACTCCCAGGATCAGCCCATTTCTTGGAAGACAAAGGAATATCCCATCCTGCCTGAATATGACGCAAACTATTATGACTACTGCTACGAATACTATGGAGAGGACAAAGCTCCCTTTGTGCCCCTCTCCCAGACCGTTGAGCTTATGAGAATTCTTGAGGAGTGCAAAAACATAAGCCGTTGCTCCTACGATTCCTCAATAAAGATATAGACAATGAAAGCATTCCTTACAGCTTTATCCATGTTTACGATCATCTCCGTGCCCCAGACTGAGTGGGATGAAAACGGAGGAAGCAACGCTCTTGCCCTTTTTGGATTGGCAGGAGCGATAATAGGAGCGATATACGCGGGAGTGTATGCCCTTCTCGGCTTATTCGGTATAAATCCCCTGATTATTGCGCCGATTATCGCGTTTCTCCCCTCAATCCTGTCTGGTTTTCTCCATTTGGACGGATTCATGGACGTATCTGACGCGGTGCTGTCGCATCGCTCAAGAGAAGAAAGGCTCAAGATCCTAAAAGATGCCCATTGTGGTTCATTCGCGGTGGTCATGCTTGTTATTCTCTCCTCGGTATTGCTTTTTGCCTCTTGTTCGGTGGTAAAGGAGAACGTTAGCCCCATTGCCATAGCTATGATACCCATAGTATCCCGTTCTGCCGCTGCAATCGCGCTTTTGTCGCTCCCTCCCCTCGAAGGAAGCTCCCTGGGGACATACTTTACGAAAAACAAAAAGCCCCGGCACACAGTTATATCCGCACTTATCCTTGCGGTGTCAATGATTCTTGCCGCCGTGTTTGGTGGCGTGGGCTGCGCTGTGGCGGGATTTATAGTGTACTCGCTGTCACTTCTTAGCGTATACCATTCCCTTCGGGGAATAAACGGGGACGTGACCGGCTTTCTTGTGTGTGTCACCGAGGCAGCCATGCTTGCGGGGTGCGTGCTGTGAAAATATACCTCATCCGCCACGGAGCCACAAAGGAGGGGAAAAGCCGCCTCTACTGCGGTTCAAGCGATGTCCCACTCTGTGATGACAGCATAAAACCATTCCTCCGCGATGTAGACGTGCTGATCTCCAGCCCCATGAGGCGATGTCTGGAAACAGCTAAGATAATGTTCCCGGGGAAAAAAATAAGAATCTCCCCGGATCTCGGGGAGATGGATTTCGGCCGGTTTGAGCTCCACTCTTACGAGGAGCTTAGAGATGACAAGGACTATATAAGCTGGATTACCGACAAAACGGGAGATGTACTCTGCCCCGGCGGAGAGTCGAAAAACAGCTTCACAAAGCGGGTATTGGATGCCTTTATTCGTGAGATTGATTCCCTTGGACAATTGGGAAGCGCTGCGTTTCTGCTCCACGGAGGAGTAATCGGCGTGATTATGGAAAGCTTCTGCGAAGTAAAGAAACCTTATTACGAATGGAAGCCCCCCTATGCGGGAGGCTTCGAAACAGTTTTGCTTGATAATATGGTGCTCAGTTTCCAAGGATGTTTATAGTCTTGATAATGATATCCTCTGTTGTGTATTCCCCCTCCGCCTCGGCGTTGGCATATTCCTCAACATACTTCATGCCGGAGGTAATCTGACCGAAGGCGGCATACTCTCCGTTGTAGTTGGAGCGCTTGTCCAGAAGAATGAAGAATGAATCGTAGGCGGTGTCGTACTCGTTCTTTCTCGCCATGGAGATTGTGCCTCTCACGTGCTTGATGGTGTTGTTCCAGCCGTTTTTTGAAACCTCGGCGCGGATGCAGTAATCGGGATCGCTATCGGCGCTTGTCTGAATCAGCACACCGGGAACGGTACGGTTAAAGCGCACCCCGTCGTAATGGCCGGACTCGGCAAGGGTGATGAAATTGCGGACGGTTATGGGCGCTATCTTGGGATAGAGCTCGCCTTCTATGACATTTCCGTCCTCCATGACTATCTCAAAGAAGATTGTTCTTGATGTGTTGTAGTCGATGGGAAGCTCGTCGGCTGAGGAGATGATCTTCAATTTTTTGCCGCAACCGGATAGGATGTAGACAAGCATAAGTACCGCGAGCAGCAGCATAATAAATCTTGTGGCTTTTGTTTTCATTTGTATTCCTCCGATAAATTCTCTCTGCCGATAATTTTACAATAGCTGCTGCGAAACGTCAAGCATTAAATTGTTAATTCATATGAGAATGACTGTTTTTGTCTTGGAAAATGCTACGCAATAACGATTGACTAAGAAAACAGATAATGATAAAATATACCTATCAGGACAAAAAAGGAAATTAACCGATGTTTTTATCCGATAAATGGATCGATTTTGAGGTTATTGACTGCTCCGACGGCGAGAGACTCGAACGCTGGGGCAAATATATACTCATACGTCCCGATCCCCAGGCTGTGTGGCGCAGCGGAAGAGAGGACAGACGGTGGAAACAGGCGGACGCAACATATATCCGCTCCAATACCGGCGGAGGCCACTGGGAAAACAAGAGGCTTCCGGACGCTTGGAAAATCTCCTACCGTGACCTGTCCTTTAACCTTAAGCCTATGACCTTTAAGCATACAGGTCTGTTCCCCGAGCAGGCGGACAACTGGGATTTTGCTGCTGAGCGCATAAGAGAAAGACTTAGGCAGGGCAGAAGCGCCAGAGTGCTGAATCTTTTCGCATATACGGGAGCCGCCAGCATATCTGCCGCTGAGGCGGGAGCGGAGGTATGCCACGTGGATGCCGCCAAGGGTATGGTGGCGTGGGCAAAAGAAAACGCCAAGCTTTCAGGGCTTGAGTCCGCCCCTATCCGGTGGATTGTGGACGACTGCGCCAAGTTCATTGAGCGTGAAATCAGAAGAGGACGCACCTACGACATGATAATCATGGATCCCCCTTCCTATGGGAGAGGTCCCTCCGGCGAGGTCTGGAAGATAGAGAACGATCTCTACAACTTCGTGGCGCTATGCACCCGTGTCATGTCCGATGACCCGGATTTTATGATGATTTCCTCATATTCCACGGGGCTTGCCCCCTCGGTATCGGGCTATATCCTGGGGCTTACAGCAGGGAAGAGGTTCGGCAGGGGAGAATGCGTCTGTGCAGAACTTGCGCTCCCCGTGTCCTCAACAGGAATGGCGCTTCCCTGCGGAGCCACCGCAAGGATAGTATTTTAGATTTGGATGTGAATCGTCTTGAATAGCTTTATCAGCGCAGACAGCATTAAATTTGAATATAAGAATATAGAGGGACAGACCCAGCTTGCGCTGGACGGACTGAACATAAAGATAGATAAGGGCGAATTTGTGGCGGTGCTGGGTCATAACGGCTCCGGCAAGTCCACCTTTGCCAAGCACATGAACGCGATCCTTGTGCCCACGGAAGGGAAGCTCACGGTAAAGGGCATGGACACGGCGGACGATGACCTTCTATACGATATCCGCCAGTGTGTTGGTATGGTTTTCCAAAACCCCGACAACCAGCTTGTGGCAACGGTGGTGGAAGAGGACGTGGCTTTTGCTCCGGAAAACCTGGGAGTGCCTAGGGAGGAAATAAGAAAGAGAGTGGACGATGCCCTTGAGGCGGTAGGCATGACAAAGTACAAGCTCCATGCCACCTATAAGCTCTCCGGAGGACAGAAGCAGCGGGTTGCCATCGGCGGCATAATCGCCATGAGACCGGAATGCATCGTACTGGACGAACCCACGGCTATGCTTGACCCGGTGGGACGAAAAGAGGTCATGAAGTCTATCCGCATGCTGAACCGTGATCTGGGTATAACAATAGTGCTCATTACCCACCATATGAACGAAGCCGCGGAAGCGGACAGAGTTATCGTCATGAGCAAGGGAAAGGTCATAATGGATGCGCCCCCGAAAGAGGTGTTTTGGCGCACCGAAGAGCTCTACGACGCAGGACTTTCCGTACCTCAGCCTGTGGAACTGCTGCTGCTTATGCGCAAAGACGGTGCAGAAATTGAAGAAGGCGTGTTGACTGTGGAAGAGTGCGCCGAGGCGCTGGCAAAAATCATCAAAAGCGCTAGAAAATGATTTAATATACGAATTGAGAAGATAAAATGTCAACCATAATTGAAGCCAGGTCTCTGACCTATACCTACGGCGTGGGCACGCCCTTTGAGCATACGGCATTGGATAATGTATCCTTCAGGATTGAGGAGGGAGAGTTTGTCGGTATAATAGGCCACACAGGTTCCGGGAAATCCACCCTTGTGCAGATGCTCAACGGACTTGTTACCCCTTCCTCCGGAGAGGTGTACTTCAGAGACAAGAATATACACGATAAAGACTACAAACTCAGAGATATGCGATTTAAAGTCGGCCTTGTGTTCCAGTATCCGGAATATCAGCTCTTTGAGGAGACTGTATACAGAGATATAGCTTTCGGTCCGAAGAACATGGGACTCAGTGAATCGGAAATCGATGACCGGGTCAGAGAGGCGGCAAGGTTTACCGGTATCAGGGAGGAGCAGCTTGAAAAATCTCCCTTTGAGCTTTCAGGCGGTCAGAAGAGGAGAGTGGCAATAGCGGGAGTGCTGGCAATGCGCCCCGAGGTGCTTATTCTGGACGAACCCACCTCCGGGCTTGACCCCCGCGGCAGGGAGAGGATCCTGGAACTTATCAAGTCATACCACAGGGAGAGGGGCACAACAGTGCTGTTCGTAACCCACTCCATGGAGGACATCGCGAGAACGGTGGAGAGGCTTATTGTTCTCAATGAATCGAAGCTTGTACTGGATGATATCCCGGAGAATGTGTTTCTGAAAGCGGATTTCCTTGACAGCATCGGTCTTGACGTGCCTCAGATAACAAAGGTATTTATGCTTTTATCTGAAAAGTATGGGATAAACATTCCTACCTCAGTATACACAGTAAAATACGCGAAAAAGATAGTGGACGAGCTTATGGCAAAGGGGGAGATAAAATGATTAAGGATATCACCTTAGGCCAGTATTTCCCCGGAGAAAGCGTAATCCACCGCATTGACCCCAGAGTAAAGATAATTCTGACCTTGGCATATATTGTGATGCTGTTTGTAGCGAAAGGTCCCATCGGCTACGGAATATGTCTTGCCGCTCTTATCTATATGATAGCAGTGTCGAAGATATCGTTGAGGATAATCCTCAGAAGCATGAAGCCTCTGCTGTTCATCATAGTGTTCACTGCGATACTCAACATGTTCTACATTCCGGGACGTATCCTTGTAGAGTTCTGGATACTCCGCATAACATATGAGGGCATTGAGACGGCGATTTACATGGCTTTGAGAATCGCTATGCTTATTTCCGGAACGTTTGTGCTCCTGACATACACCACATCTCCAATTATGCTCACCGACGGCATAGAGCATCTGCTAAACCCTTTAAAAAAGCTTAAGTTCCCGGTGCATGAGCTGGCTATGATGATGACCATTGCTCTTCGTTTTATTCCAACCTTAATCGAGGAAACAGACAAGATAATGAGCGCCCAAAAGGCGAGGGGCGCCGACTTTGAATCGGGAAATCTTATAAACAGAGCGAGGGCGCTGGTGCCCATATTGGTGCCTCTGTTTATAAGCGCCTTCCGAAGAGCCGATGAGTTGGCGGTGGCTATGGAGTGCCGTTGCTACAGGGGGAGTGTGGGACGCACAAGGCTGAAGGTGCTGAAAATGCAGCCTCTTGACTATATCGCTATATGCGTATCATTGGTGCTGTGCGTCAGTATCATTCTGTCGGCGGTGATGTAGCGCCATGACACAGAACCACAAGCTCACGCTCTCGTATCTGGGCACACGATACCATGGCTGGCAGCGTCAGGAGAACGCCGTGACGATTCAGGGCATACTTGAGGACACGATTTCCTCTCTCGTCGGAGAAAAAACAAGCCTTATCGGCTGCGGACGCACAGACGCGGGAGTTCACGCGAGAAACTATGTGGCAAACGGCAGGTTTAGCACATCGATCCCCCCGGAGAAGCTCCCTTTGGCTTTGAATGTCAGGCTTCCCGAGGATATTGTGGTACATTCCGATGAAATCGTGCCGGAGGAGTTTCACTCTGTATTTTCCTGCACTGAGAAAGAGTACACCTATTCTGTTTTCAACAACAGGACGAGAAACCCATTTTTTAATGAAACCGCCGCCTTTGTACCCGTCCATTTGGACACGGAGAGCATGAAAGAGGCCTGCGGCTACTTCATAGGAGAGCATGATTTCGCCTCTATGCGCAGCCTGGGCAGCAACGTAAAGACGACAATACGCAACGTATACCGCTGTGAAATAACCCGGGAGGGAGAGCTTATTAAGCTTCGGATAGCGGCAAACGGATTTTTATACAACATGGTGAGAACGATTGTGGGAACTCTTGTCTATGTGGGGCTGGGAAAACTCAAGCCTGAGGACATGGAATGGATTCTCCGCTCGCTTGACAGAAAAAACGCAGGGCCTGTAATGGAAGCATGCGGACTCTGCCTCACGGGAGTCAAATACGAATAATCCCGGAAAGGAAGCATATGAGATATACCATACGTCAGGAGGATAAGGAAGCAATTGTAAGGGACAAACGCATCGAGTTTGTCAAGCACGGGAGACGTACTGTGCTGTTGGCTATCCTTTTGACGGTAGTGCTCAGCCTCTATATCTTCCGCACCGATATGGTGGAGGCTTATACCTCCCTTATCACCCGCAACCAGATGGAGAGCGTGGAGGAGGCGGGGATAGATCGCATATATTTTGAGCCTGACAGCACAAACCTCTATTCTCTCTATAACTACAACCTGGCGGTGCTGAACCACGGCACATTGAAGCTTTATACTCCCGCGGGAGGAGAACTTCTGTCGCTGCAGCTGGGGTTTTCACGTCCCGCCATTGAAACTGGCAAAGCTTACATAACAGCTTATGACAGAGGCAGCAACAAGGTCTATGTCACAGAACAGACCTCCCTCAAGAACACCATTGAGACAGAGGGGAGTATTATCTCCCTTTCCCAGAACAATGAGGGCTTTATCGCCGTAACAAGGGATGACGAATACTACCGCAGCGTTGTGGACGTTTACGACAATTCCCAGAAACTTGTTTACTGCTGGAAAACCTCGGACTACTACCTTTTGAGAACGGTTATATCTCCGGATTCAAAGCAGATAGCCGTCGCGGCACTGACTCAGAATGAAGGTGTTTTCCGCACAAAGATTATGTTCTTCCGTCTTGACAGAGAGGAATACGGCTCATCCTACTTTCTTGAAGGCTCCATCGCTACGGATATGTGTTTTCTTGACAACGACAACCTTTGCGTAATCGGAGACAGCAAAGCCGTTGTGGTGGATACGATCGGACTTGAGGTATCGTCTTACGATTTCGGTAGCGACGTGCTGAAGACCTGCGACA
The DNA here is from genome assembly GCA_012514045.1 of Clostridiales bacterium. Lineage (GTDB taxonomy): Bacteria > Bacillota > Clostridia > Oscillospirales > QAMX01 > JAAZBA01. The sequence continues at coordinate 9,773 of JAAZBA010000032.1, forward strand.
CAGCTGAGGGATGCGCTGTTTTTGCTCTGTCTGACCGTACCAGCGGACTGGGCTCGAAACTTGTGTCCTTTTCTGCTGGATCGAAAGAGGCAAACGTCATATCCACCTACGACGCGGTGAGAAAGCTCTCCGTCTGCGGAAACTATATCGCCGCATTGTATACCCAAAGCGTGGAAATGTTCAATATCACTTTAAAGCCTTATGGACAGCCGGTGGAGGTTTATGGAGTGCGTGATCTGCTTGTAAGCGAGGACGGGAAGACACTGCTTATCTACTCCAGTGAAGCGGGCTATGTTGACCTTTTAACACCGTTTAGAAAAGCGCCGTCAGAAAACGGCTAAGAGACACAGGAACAGGAGAATGAAATGACAAGTGCACTTTTAATTGACATAATCCTCATTGCGATTTTTTCCTATTTCGTCTATCTGGGGGCGAGAAACGGCTTTGTAAAGTCGGTGCTTATTCTTGTAGCCATGATTGCCGCCCTGACAGTGGCTTTCAGCGTGGTGAACGCTTGCTCGAATACCTTAGCGGACAAGTTTGTAACCCCCGCAGTGTCGAAGATTTTGGGAGAAAAAGCCGATGAAAAACTGGGGGATAGCGGAGACGAAGTCGCCTCAACTTTGGTATCTGCTTCCGACAAGGTGGAGGGTATAGTAGAGGAGATTATCGACAAGGATAAGGAGAAAACCCCCGAGGAGATTCGTAAGGAGGAGGAGAGAAAGGCAAAAAAAGAGGAAATCCGCGACATGGATTCCCTCGTTCTGACTGTGTCCGACTTCATCGGCAGGATGCTGACAGCGTTTATTCTTCTTGTGCTGGTGTACGCTCTTGTAAGCGCTGTGCTGCGTGTGGCGATTGATCAGCTTACATTTATCAATAAAATCCCCATTATCGGCGCCATAAATGTGGGCTTCGGTATTGTTTTGGGGGCGATTTCAGGCTTTATTGCGGTCTGTGTCCCTGTTTGGGCGATATACACCTTCCTTCCCCAGCTTCTGAACGGTGAGTCTCTGTTCACCATAGAGGAGATGAGCAAAAGCAAGGTACTGGAGTTTGTGATAGAGAAGGTGCCTTTCCTAACTGGAAAAAGCGTTTGAAGACAACAAAAGAGACAGAATATTGTTTATGATATGGGCAAGCACGGAGGCGGAAATCCGCCCCGTCCGCAAGTACACGAACCCGAATACTATACCTGCCAACAACATGGCAGGCATTTTTATTAAGGGAGCATGGAAAAGGGAAAAGACAAAAGCCGCAATCAGCAACGAATACCCGGGCTTGAGCTTCCGGCGCAATGTTCCCTGAAGACCAGATCTGAAAAAAAGCTCCTCAGAAAGGGCGGGGAGCAGCCCACTCATAATTATATCCGAAAAGCTTAAGGTTACCGGTTCCGTCTCCGGGATACCGGCTGGGTAGAAAAGCGTGATAACATATATAATTCCAAACCCCAGAACAAAGGAAAGCGCTCCAGAAAGAACACCAAGCGGAAGCGCTTTGCAAAGCTTCATCCTGTCCCTTTCGTACTCAGGGTAAAGTTTTAGAAGCAGCAGTCCCGCGAGGGCATAGAGCACGTACATATAAAGAGATGGCAGGAACTGTCTTGCCGCAAAAAGCAGAACTGTAACCGATATAATAATCGCGATATGAATTATCCCTCGGGACATAATTATCTGAATTTGAGAACCCTGGGAACAATTCCCTCGGGGATAGGGCATATGTATTCGCTGCCGTTACGGCGGCAGGAGAGCTCTTCCTTCGCTTTGGTTATGATTTCGTCGCTCTCAAGTATATCCGCGGCGGCGCTGGCAAGCACTTTAGCGGCGCAGATCATGCCCTTGAAGCCGACGGAGCTTCCGGAACAGGATGTCATCTGCCAGGAGTGACTGGGAATGCCTATAGGCGCCGAGGCGATGTATATGCGAGCGGTGGGAATCATGCCGCTTACGTCACCCACATCGGTGGAGCCTCCACTGGCTCCTTCAATTTCCGGCGTATAGGGGTTCAGATAGGTGGCAAGGGATCCGGAAAAGCCTTCGGGAGCAGATTCCGGCACGACAGATCCTCCATAGCTCTCCGCCAGGGAGTCTGCAAAGGCGTGATCCGCGTCTTCAAACACAGGAGGACCTACAAGCTCAAGATTTTTGTAGAGTATGTCCGCCAGAGCTCGGTTGGGAATAACTTGGGAGCAAGCTTTCACGAAATCCACCTCCACAGTGGTGTCGGTCATAAGTGCCGCTCCATGGGCAATGCGGTTTACTCTTTCGTAGAGGGCTTCCACCTCTTCAATTGTGGGGGCGCGCATAAGGTAGAGCACCTCCGCGTTGGACTGCACCACATTGGGGGAGAAGCCGCCGGTGTCTGTGATAGCGTAGTGGATTCTGTGGGTGGTGGGGATATGCTCTCTCAGGAACTGGACGCCTATATTCATAAGCTCCACGCCGTCCAGGGCGGAACGTCCCTTTTCGGGAGCACCTCCGGCGTGGGAGGAGATTCCTCTGAAGCGGTACATAATCTGATAATTGGCCAGGGAAGAATCAAGCGCAACGGAGTTTGCATTGCCGGGATGCCAGTCGAGGGCAAAATCCGCCTTGGCGAATAACTTCTCCCTTGCCATAAAAGTCTTTCCAGAGCCGCCTTCCTCGGCGGGACAACCGAAATATATAATCTTGCCTCTGAGAAGCCCCTTCTCAATAGCTCGCTTTAGCGCTACAGCCGCTCCCAGGGAGCCTACTCCTAGAAGATTATGTCCGCAGCCGTGACCGGGTGCGCTGCTATCCGGGGGACTGTACTTCGCCTCCCCCGCTCTGTGGCCTAGCCCCGACAGAGCATCGTACTCACCAAGGAGAGCGCAGCAGGGAGAGCCTTCTCCGTAAGCTGCGGTAAAGGCGGTAGAAATGTTCGCGGCGTTTCTTGTTACGTTAAAGCCCTCCGCTTCAAGGAATGATGCGAGAGCCTCGGCAGATTTATGCTCATCAAAAGCCGTCTCTGCATATTCCCATATCCGGCGGGAAAGGGATATAAGGTCCGAAGAGAGAGAATCCACGGTATCAAACAGAAAAACCTTATCCAAAACAACCATCCCTTTTTAAAAATACTGTGGCAATTATAACACAGCGAGGGGAATAAAGCAAGGCAAAAAAGATACATAAAAAAGCCGCCGCGTTTATTAACGCAGCAGCCTGTTAAATCAGTTATTTTCAGCCGATATACCAGAAATTTGCCTTGGGGACTGCATTTTTCGAGGGAGTGGCAAATACAACAGAGGAATCAGATGTCTCTCCCAGCTTTACAAACGAGTCGCCGGAGGAGAGAAGGGACTTCCATTCCTCTGCGCTCAGAGCAAGGATTTTTGCCTTCCCTGCATCGGACATGTATTCCGTTGTTATACATTCTAAGGTACGCTCCGTGACCTTGTAGTCATGGCTTGAGGTGTCGACTGAGGAGAACATGTAGACATAACCTGTCTCCGAACGGGCAATCCTTCCTGTTTCAAAAGCATTGTCGATGAGTGCTCGGGTTATCTCAGGGGACATATATGTGGTCCAGGAAATATTGCGAACCTCCATAGAAGCCCGATGCTTCTCACCGTTATGGGTATAGAGGGTGGAGTCGGAGTAGATCACGTAGATGTCGTCTCCCCGAACCGCTGTCACCGACTGGGTGGCGTAGTCCCAGGATACTGTATAACCAAAGGTTTCAAAGGTTTTCCTGATGGGGGACATGGTAATATCCTCGATGTCCAGACAGAAAGAGGAGAGCATAGTCTCCGCAACGGTCTCATCGCTTGGATAGAGGGGAGTAAACATACTCTCAATGGACTTGAGAGAGGTCGTCAGGCTGTCGTATCGCTTACCCGCCGCTGTGTTGCCGTATGTGTTTGTATAGGTGCGATAACCATAGGTCATGCCGTCCTGTACAAACAGAGGCGTTATGCCGCTTTCTTTTACCTTGTCGGTGAAGTTATCGTTTTCGATAACAAATAGAGTTACCACATTGAGCCTGACTCCGGAAACAGGACAGTTTTCGGGATAGAATACCACATTGAGCTGATACCGGAAGATGGAGCTTTTTGATTCATAGCCGTAAAGCTCGGTGTTCATAGTCCAGAGCTTCGGCATTCTGAAGGCAAAGTCGTAGTTGTTGTTAAAGTAGATGGTGTTTAGTCTCCCGTCGCTAACGGCAAAGGCCGGAAGGCTAAGTGCTAACGTCAGGAGTATCGCCACCATTAAAACAGCAGTGCGCGTATACTTCTTCATTGATCAATACCTTTCTCAGCGGTCAGACGGAGGCTCCTAAGGAAGCTTCATCATTGTCTGCAACATTTACGGTTACTATGTCTGCTCCCAGACTCCTGAGCTTGGGTATGAGATTTTCATAACCCCTCTCAATGTGCTCGATGCCGGATATTTCGGTAACACCCGTAGCTGCCATGCCCGCGATTACAAGAGCGCTTCCGGCTCTCAGGTCACATGCTTCAACAGGAGCGCCGGAAAGGGCTTTTACCCCTTCGATAACGGCGCTGGATCCGTCTACCTGCACAATCGCGCCCATTCTCTTCAGCTCATCCATATACTTAAAGCGGCTTGGCCAGACCGTCTCGGTCATTACGCTTGTACCGTTGGCAAGACAGAGAAGCACAGCTGTCTGGGGATTCATATCAGTGGGATAGCCGGGGTAGGGGAGAATTGTGATATTGGTGCGGCTGAGCTCGCCGGTTCTGCGTACCCTCACCGCGTCACCAAGATCCTCAACCTCAACGCCCATCTCCGCAAGCTTTGCGGAGATACAATCAAGATGCTTTGTGATAACATCGTTTATTATGATTTCACCGCCGCAGGCTGATACGGCAGCCATGTAGGTACCAGCTTCGATCTGATCGGGGATAATGGAATAGAAGCCGCTGCGGAGCTTTGATACGCCTCGAATTTTGATGATGTCCGTTCCCGCACCCTTTATATCCGCACCCATGGTGTTGAGGAAGTTAGCCAGATCCACGATATGGGGCTCTTTTGCTGCGTTCTCAAGGTATGTCATACCCTTCGCTTTTACAGCGGCAAGCATGATATTCATGGTAGCGCCTACAGAACTTATATCAAAGAACACGCTGGAGCCGATAAGTCCATCGGGACACTCAGCGTGGAAGATACCGCTTCTTACGTCAACCTTTGCGCCAAGCTGCTCAAAGCCTTTGATATGCTGATCAATGGGACGCACGCCGCCGAAATTGCAGCCGCCGGACAATGATACATGAGCCGCGCCGAAACGTCCGAGCAGAGAGCCCACGAAGTAATACGAAGCCCGTGTTTTCCTCGTCAGGTCATTAAACAGAGCGTTGGTGGTGCGGATACCGGAACAGTTTATTTCAACGGTTTTGTCATTTATCAGTTTGACAGATGCGCCAAGCCTTCTTAAAATATTCAGATGAACGGCGACGTCTCTTATCTTCGGAATATTCTCGATAACGCACGTCCCATCAACCAAAACGGCAGCCGATACTATCGCAAGCGCCGCATTTTTTGCACCGCTTACAGATACATTGCCATATAATGGCTTTCCGCCGTTAATTATATACTTTTCCATACAAATCTCCAAATACGCCAACATTTCGGCGTTCTTAATCGACCCTGCCGACTTGGCAAGCATACTCAAACAATGTATTATAACATAAAAGCACTCAAAATGTCAACTATTAATTTCATTGAGCACAATATGCGCGTGTAGGATTACAATAGAAGTGTTACACTTCGAGTGTAATACTTGAAAAAAGGATAGCAATTGAGAGCCGGATGTGTTACAGTTAAGTTATCACACAAAAAAGCAACAGAGGAGGCTCCCAATTGCCA
>JAAZBA010000343.1 GCA_012514045.1 Clostridiales bacterium
TGGAGACCCTTGATATAGTCGGGGCTGTCGCCCAGAGCCTCAAGGACCTTCTTGCCAACACGGGTCATAATGACCATGTTGAGCACGACGTATATGGAGTCTGTCAGCTCGATGCCGTACTTTGCGAAGGGGGAGCCTACGGGACCCATGGAGTAGGGGATGACATAGCAGGTTCTGCCAATCATGCTGCCTTCATAGAGCTTGTAGAGCTTGTCATACATTTCGGAAGGCTCCATCCAGTTGTTCGTGGGGCCTGCTTCGTCCTTTGTGGGGGCACAGATGTATGTTCTGCCTTCGACACGGGCAACGTCGTTAACGGCTGTGCGGTGGTAGTAGCAGCCGGGGAGGAGCTCTTGGTTGAGCTTAACCATTTCGCCTGTGGAGCAGGCTTCAGCGCGGAGAGCCTCGATCTGAGCTTCGCTTCCGTCAATCCATACGAGACTGTCGGGCTTTGTGATGGAGACCATCTTGTTTATCCAGTCGAGAACTGCCTTGTTTTTCGTCATAGATTTTTCTCCTTCTTATGAGTTTTGATAATAAAATTATTGCCACAATTATAGCAACGGAAAGGTTTACCTGTCAATGACATTTTTGCAAGATAAACGTTTACATTATGCAAATTTATTCGTTACCTGTTACAATCGGAGACTTTCTTCAGGGGGTTTGACAGCCGGGGGACGCTTCGGAATGCGTTTGCAAGGGTCGTACCTGAAGCGAATGCAGCGGTGGAGGGGACTTACAACCCCCTTCTTTTCGCAAAGCATCTCGCTTTCTCCGAGCCTTACCGCCCTCGCGCATACGGCGCAGCGTCTGTCTGTCGTTTTGCGAAACAGCATACAGCACCTCCCGTGAAAAACCTTTCATATGCCTATACAAAATATTATACCATAACACAATAAGATATGCAACAGTTTTTCCTTGAAAAAACGGAAGTAAAAACTCGAATGCCTCGGAGAAAATCATAAAAAAAGGTAGATTTACCTTTATTGTTGTGGTACAATATATTATGAATAATGATGGTCATATGGAGGTTAATTATTGGAACAGGTAATCAATGTTGAGAGACTGGAGCAGGTGCTGGATATTTTCGGTTCCTTTGACGAGAACATCAAAATTATAGAGAAGGAACTTTCCGTGCGCCTTGTGTATCGTGATACGGAGCTTAAGGTTTCCGGCGAACCGGAAAACGTTATGTTAGGGGTTAAGGCGGTGGAGGGGCTTCTAACCCTTTCCGCAAGGGGAGAGAAAATCAACGCCCAGACGGTAATGTATATAATCTCCATGGTCAGAGAGGGCAACGCCGAGAAAATAAGCGAGATATCAAGGGACGTTATCTGTGTTACCGCCAAAGGAAAGCCTATAAAGGCAAAGACATTGGGGCAGAAGAAGTACATTGATGCTATAAAGCAAAACACTGTCACATTCGGCGTAGGTCCTGCCGGTACGGGCAAAACATACCTTGCGGTTGCCGCCGCTATGTCAGCTTTCAGAGACAAGCAGGTGAACAGGATAATCATCACCCGCCCGGCGGTGGAGGCAGGAGAAAAATTGGGTTTCCTCCCCGGCGATCTGCAGATGAAAGTCGATCCCTATCTCCGTCCCCTTTACGATAGTCTGTTCGACATGATAGGTCCGGAGACATACCACCGCTATGTGGAGAAGGGCAACATCGAGGTAGCGCCCCTTGCCTACATGCGGGGCAGAACTCTTGACGATTCCTTTATAATATTAGATGAAGCCCAGAACACCACGCCGGAGCAGATGAAAATGTTCCTCACTAGAATAGGCTTTGGCTCCAAGGCTGTGGTCAATGGAGATATCACCCAGATCGACCTCCCAGACGGCAAGCTCAGCGGCCTGAAAGAGGCAATCAAGATCCTCAGGAATGTAGAGGGTATAGATATATGCTATTTCTCAGACAAGGACGTTGTCCGCCACGAACTTGTGCAGAGGATAATCAGGGCATACGAAGCCTATGACCGGGAGAGAGCGAAAAAAAGAGCGATAAACACCGCCTCCAAACAGTACAGGAAGAGCGGAGAGACGAAAAAACATGATAAGTAAGACAGTTATTATCCTTGAGTATTCCTCCTGTAGCTATTTCACTGCCCTTAACCTTAAGAGGCTTATAAAGCGCTGCGCAAAGGCTGTGAAAGCCCACCTTGGAATTAAATTTCCCATAGAGGTGAACGTATTTCTTACTAACGACAAAGGGATAAGAAGAATAAACAGGGAGCAGAGGAACATTGACAGAGAGACTGATGTGCTCAGCTTTCCAACCCTTTCCTGGTTTGACGGTAAAGGCAAGAATCCAACGGACGAGGATCTGGACTTCGACACTTTAGCATATGTCATCGGTGACATGGTGCTGTCCCTTGAGAGGGCGGAGGAGCAGGCTAGGGAATACGGCCACAGCTTCAAAAGGGAGTGCGCCTATTTAAGTGTCCATTCCCTTTTACATATGTTCGGCTTTGACCATGTGGACGAGGGCAGAAGAAAGAGGCTTATGAGAAAAAACGAGGAGGAGATCCTCGCAAAACTTAAGATAACGAGGGATGAGAAGTGAAAAATCTTCCAAAAACAATATACAGCGGTCCGCAGGGCAATAACCATGTCCAGGGCATCGCCATAGATACAAAGAGAGAATATATCTATTATTCCTTCACCACGAAGCTTATAAAGTCCGATATGGCGGGGAACATCGTTGGCAGCGTGAACGGTCTTATCGGTCACATGGGTTGTCTTGACTTTAACGACGCAGACGGGAAGGTCTATGGTTCCCTGGAATTCAAGCAGGACTCCATCGGAAAAGGCATACTTAAAAGTTTGGGGATAAACAAGGAGATAAAGGACGCCTTCTACATCGCCGTATTTGACGTGGATAAGATTGACCGAATGGATATGGACGCAGAAAAAGACGGCGTCATGAAGACAGTGTACCTTAAAGATGTGGTGGAGGACTACCTCGGCACTTCGCCGGAGGGGAAAAAACATGTCCACGGCTGCAGCGGTATTGACGGCATCGCCTTTGGTCCGGATTTCGGTGATTTCAAGGGCGAGAAGCAGTATCTTAAGGTAGCATACGGCATCTATTCTGATGTCGAGCGTAATGACAACGACCATCAGGTTATCCTCTCCTATGACGTATCCGACTGGGACAAATACCTGACACCCTTAAGCCAAGGTAATCCCCACGAGAACGGTCCGGAGAAGCACAGAAAATACTTTGTATACACAGGAAATACAGTATACGGAGTGCAGAATTTGGAGTATGACGGCTATACGGGCAACTTCCTTATGGCTGTGTACAAAGGACAAAAGGAAAAATTCCCGAATTACCCCATGTACGCAATCGACGGCAGCGCTCAGCCGGAGGAAAAGATGATTGACGGAAAAACAGTCTTTACGGTGCCTCTCCTGAAGCAGGGAGCATACCATGAAGCGTCGGGGATATACGGTTTCACCTTTGAATGGGGCAGCACAGGTCTTTTCTCCCTGGATAACGGATTTTTCTATGTATCTCACCATGGAAAGACTCCCGAGGGAGAGCAGACAAGCACCGTGCGTATGTATAGATATACGGGAGCCGGAGAGAACCCCTTTGAAATCGTAGAGGAAAATTGAAAATATGAATATTACAAAAACCGGTATGTTTTCCATTGTGGGACGTCCCAACGTGGGAAAGAGCACTCTTCTTAACGCACTGGCAGGGCAGAAAATCGCCATAACGTCCTCAAAACCCCAGACCACAAGGAGCAGGATATCCGCCATAGTCAACCGTGATAATACTCAGTATATTTTCATGGACACACCGGGCTTTCATAAACCTCGTACGGTGCTGGGAGACTTCATGGTGAAGGTGGTGGAGCAGAGCATCCCGGACGCAGACGGGATTATTCTTGTGGTGGAGCCGAGGGCGGCGGGCGTGCAGGAGGAGCAGCTTATAAAAAATATCGAAGCCTCCGGCGTACCCTGCATCCTTGTCATAAACAAGATCGACACACTCAAAAACAAGGAGTCCCTTCTTGAGGTCATATCGGACTATGCACCGAGGCTTGACTTCCACGCTGTTATCCCTGTCAGCGCCAGAACGAAGGAGGGGATAGATATCCTTAACTCCGAGATTGAAAGCCTGACTGTTGAGGGGGAGGCGCTTTTCCCCGAGGACATGGTTTCCGATCAGCCGGAGAAAATGATCATAGCGGAGATCATAAGAGAGAAAGCGTTAAGGCTTCTCGACCGTGAGGTGCCCCACGGTATCGCCGTGGAGATTGAACTCTTCGAAGAGCAGGAAAACGGTATAATTGAGATAAGCGCCGTAATATATGTAGAAAAGCAGAGCCATAAAGGGATTGTAATCGGCAGGCAGGGAGCCATGCTCAAGGCGATCGGCGAACAGGCGAGAGCAGATATAGAAAAGCTATTCGGAACAAAGGTTTTCCTTCAGACCTGGGTAAAGGTTAAGGAAGGCTGGAGAAATAACCGCTTCTTTATGCGTAATTTCGGCTATGAACAAGATTAAAACTCCGGGACTGGTGATAAGGGAGAGCGCTGTAAGGGATTCCGACAGCCTTTTGTCCATCCTCACGCCGGGAGGACTTATATCAGCCATTGCCTTTGGAGCAAGAAAGACCACCGGCTCAAAACAGTCCGGTACCAGGCTTTTCTGCTACTCCGACTTCACGATTTTTGAAAAACAGGGGAATTACACTGTAGACAGTGCAGTGTCCATCGATACATTTTTCGGCGTCTCAGGGAGCGTTCTTTCCCTTGCCGCGGCCTCCTATTTTGCCGAAGTGCTGGGTGACGCAGCTCTGCATGGTGACGGGGATACGGAGCTTCTGAGGCTTGCCCTCGTAAGTCTATTCGCACTTAGCAAGGGTAAAAAGGATATCTCCTCCGTTAAAGCCGCTTTTGAGCTTCGGCTCTGCGCTCTGTGTGGCTATGAGCCTATCCTCGAAACCGAAGGCAACCGCTTCTCCTTCATCGACGGCTGCATATTCCAGGGGGATGAGGAGGAAGAATCGGCGGAGGTCACTCCCGGGGTGCTTATGGCGATGCGGCATATCGTTTCGAGTGACTTAAAGAGGCTCATGGCATTTGAGATAACCGGCGAGAGCCGGAAGAGGCTTATATACATCTGCCAGAGATATCTGGAGATTCAGTTCGACAAAAAATACAAAACGCTTGCCATATACAACAGCCTGAACAATGAGTAAAGGAATTGGTAAAATTTGGATACAAGAGAAAAATCTGTTTTGACGCTTGAGTTGCCGGAGGTGCTTGAGATAATCGCTTCCAAGGCGGTAAGCGACGGGGCGAAAGAGAAGATCCTCGCAACGAGACCTCTTGAGGATATTGACGACGTGAGAGAGACTCTAATGGAGTGTACCGATGCTCTTCGACTTATGTCCCAGCGCTCCGCCCCCGGCTTTTCAGGACTTTCCGACATCACCGCCAGTGTGACGCGGACAAAGCTCGGGGGAGTTCTCAACATGCGGGAGCTTTTGAGAATAGGCTCCCTGCTTAGGGCAACGAGAAACATAAAAGATTACGGAGACATCGAGTACCGGAAAAGTGAATTTACCACCGTGCTGGATATCCGCTTCAATATGCTCACCCCTAACCGGTTTCTTGAAGACAGGATCTCAACCTCCATACTTTCCGAAGAGGAGATGGCTGACACAGCCTCGGCGGAGCTTGGAACGATACGCAGAAAAATTAAAAACGTAAACGCTAGGGTGCGCGAGGTGCTCAACAGGATTATCTCTTCCCAGACTTACCAAAGGGTGCTGCAGGAGAACATTATCACTCAACGCTCAGGGCGATTTGTGGTGCCGATAAAAGCGGAGTTCCGCTCGGAGTTCCAGGGACTTGTCCATGATGTGTCCTCCTCAGGAGCCACACTTTTCATTGAGCCTGTGCAGGTGGTAGAGGCGAACAACGAGCTGAGGGTTCTTGAGGGCGAGGAGCAGAAGGAGATAGAGAGGATTTTAGCGGAGATGTCCGATGATGTGGCTTCCACTGCGGACAAGCTTATGACAAACTTCGAGACTATGACTTACCTTGACGCAGTGTTCGCCAGGGCAAAATATTCCCTTGAGGCCGACTGCGCGGAGCCGGAGATCACGGAGGAGAAGTGTGTGTCCCTCAAAAGAGCGAGACATCCCCTCCTCGACAGACGGACCGCCGTGGCAATCGACATCGGCATCGGTGACGGCTATGATACACTTGTAATAACCGGTCCTAATACGGGAGGAAAGACCGTAGCGCTCAAGACCTTGGGACTTCTCACCCTTATGGCTCTTTGCGGACTCCATATCCCCGCCTCTGAGACCTCAAAGGTGTGTATGCTGGACGGCATCTATGCCGACATAGGCGACGAGCAGAGCATTACCCAGTCGCTTTCCACCTTCTCTTCCCATATGAGAAACATTGTGGGCATACTTGATGAGCTTACCACAGATTCTCTTGTGTTGTTTGATGAATTGGGAGCGGGCACGGACCCCACCGAGGGCGCAGCTCTTGCCATGGCTATAATTGAGCATACAAGAGCCCGGGGTGCCCTCGTGGCAGCCACAACCCACTACGCAGAGCTCAAGGTGTACGCCCTTAGCCGTGAGGGAGTGGAGAACGCTGCCTGCGAGTTTAATGTTGAGACACTGAGACCTACCTACAGGCTCCTTACGGGAGTACCGGGAAAGTCAAACGCCTTTGCCATCTCCGGAAGACTGGGGCTTCACGAGAGTATCATAGACGCCGCCAGAGAGTCACTTGGTGAGACGGATCGTGAGTTCGAGGAGGTCATCGGAGGGCTTGAGAGAGAACGTCAGAGGCTTGAAAGCGAACGTGAGGAAGCTATCCGCCTGCGCCGTGAGGCGGAGGAAACAAAGAGGAAATCAATAGAAAAGACAGAGCAGGTTGCCGCCTCAAAGGAGCGTGAGCTTGAGAATGCAAGACGTGAAGCTAAAAGAATAATTGACGACGCAAGGGCTGCCGCCCAGCTTGCCTATGACGAGGTGGAGCAGCTCCGAAAAGGCGCCATGCGTGACGCCTATGCGGTGAATGTAATAGAAGCCAAAGCCGCTGTAGGCAGGATTTTAAACGAAGCGGAAACTTTGGGAAAGCTGAACGAAAGGAAAAAATCCGACTACAAGGGTCCGCCAAGACCTCTTAAAAGCGGGGATATCGTGGAGCTAATCTCCACCGGTACAAGGGCAACTGTACTGGAAGCGAGCGAAAAATCTGATACCGTGCAGCTCCAGGCGGGCATCATGAAAATTTCCGCCAGAAAGCGTGATATAAAACTCCTGGATGAGGAGACCGCGAAAGACAGCGTAAAGGTTACAATGACTCAGCCTTCGGTGCGGGTAGAGCAGAGTTCAAAGACAATGACCGCCACAACGAGCCTTTACCTGAGAGGCAAAAACTCTGATGAGGCGCTCATGGAGCTGGAGAGATTCCTTGACAGTTCCGTGCTCGCGAACATGGAAACGGTTACAATAATCCACGGCAAGGGCACGGGAGTGCTGCGCAGCGCAGTGCATGACTATCTGCGTCGCGAAAGAAGGGTGAAAAGCTTCCGTCTCGGCAGATATGGCGAAGGGGAAACGGGAGTAACGGTGGTCGAATTCTGATTTATTGACATATTTAGTAACATATCCTTGAAAAAACGATAACTATGCAAAATAAAATCATTGAATTTGACGATTGATATATATCATTAAGTTCGGTATACTTTTAGTATGACAGTATGTTTGATTGATCTTTATCATAGAAAATAAAGCAAGATGCATGAGGGAGCGATATTATGTTTTCAAAGGAAGTAACAGTAAACAATCAGAAGGGACTTTACGCCCGTCCCGCCACATCTTTTATTCAGAAAGCAAATGAATTCAAGAGCACCGTATGGGTGGAAAAGGAAGAGAGAAGAGTAAATGCGAAAAGTCTTCTCGGTATCCTTTCTCTCGGCATAACCGGCGGCAGCAAGATGACGATCATCGCCGAAGGCAGCGACGAGCAGGAAGCCGTCATGGCGCTTGTAGAGCTTGTATCGTCCAACTTCAACGAATAAAACGAAATGAAATAAAGGCTGCCGCATCCCTGCGGCGGTCTTTTTTCATAGTACTTCGGTATATTGCGGCGCAGGCGGCATAATGCTTTCGTGCCGGCGTGCGCCTGGTGCCAGCGTACATCATGGAGGAGATAGGTTTGAAATTCGCTGTCGGTTTTTCTCTTCGGGATGAGTTTGACGGACTTTTCTCGGATATTGTACGTACCTACAGGGAGCATATATCCGAGGTTTATTTTTCATGGCTTGACACTCCCTCGGGGCGAAGCCCTCTCGCTACACGCTCCGGGTATACCGACTGGTCGGCGCAGGAGAGGTGCGAGAGAGAGCTCAGAGCCATAAAGGATATGGGGATAAAGCTTGATATTCTCTTTAACGGCGCCTGCTATGGAGAGTTCGCCATGTCCGAAAAGCTGGCAAACAACGTTATTTCCATTATTAATCATCTTGAGAATAAGCTGGCAGGGGTTCATATCGTCACCACCACTTCACCGTTTGTGGCGGGGGTGGTGAGGAGCTTTTTCCCTCATCTTGAGGTGAGAGCCTCGGTCAATATGTATATCGGCACAGTAAAGGGCATGATCCACTATGCCGATCTCTTCGACTCATACTATGTAGCCCGGGAGCGCAACAGGAACATAAAATATCTTCTGACGCTTAAGGACTGGGCGGACAAAAACGACAAAAAGCTTATGATGCTTGCAAACAGCGGCTGCTTCTCTCACTGCTCCGGCCGATATTTCCACGATAATCTGGTGTCACACGAGGGGGATATTTGCGGCGGCAAAAGCTCTGACATAATAAATCCCTTCGTCTGCCGCAGAATGGTGACGAAACGGGAGAACTATCATATGCTCCTTGAGAACACATGGATACGTCCCGAGGATCTGCATCATTATGAGGGCTTGTTTGAAACGGTAAAGCTTGCCACAAGGCTTTGCGCAAGACCGGAGCGTGTGATTGGAGCATATGTGAACCGCCGCTTTGTGGGAAATCTCCTTGACCTTCTGGAACCGGCGCTGAGCGGTGTTATTGCTCCGTATATCATTGACAACACGGCCTTCCCGAAGGACTGGTTTGAGTACACCCATGAATGCCCGGAAGACTGCGGGAACTGCGGATACTGCAGCGAGATTCTTGAGAAAGTTCTCGTTGACACCTCCAAATGGTAACAAAATGATGTCAAACCGGAGAAATATGACATAAAGATTACAAACAAAACCGGCGCGGTCTATATTTTGTAGCCGCGCTTAGTTTATGTTACGAGATGTAGAAAATAAAAAACAAAAAAATTACAGAATGATTACAAAACATATTGACGTTTTGAGACTTTTGTAGTACAATAAGGGCGGTGAACGATATGCCTTCCCGACAGGAGGGGAGAGCCTTAGTGGATATAGCAATGCTGCGAAACAAAGCCAACGACCTGCCTCTGAAGCCCGGTGTTTACATGATGAAAAACGAAGAAGGGCACATAATATACGTGGGGAAGGCCAAAGCTCTGAAAAACAGGGTTACAAGCTATTTCCGAAACACCTCGGGGCATACCCTGAAAGTAGCGGCCATGGTCAGGAACGTCCGTGATTTTGAGGTCATCATAACAGATACGGAGTTTGAGGCTTTAGTGCTGGAAAACAACCTTATAAAGCAATATACCCCGAAGTACAATATTCTTCTCAGGGACGACAAAGGTTATCCCTACATCAGAGTAGATAAGGGTATTTACCCCGATTATCGGGTGGTGCCAAAGCCTTCTGAGGACGGCGCGGATTACTACGGACCATATAACGGCAGAACGGTAGCTTTTGAGGTTATAAACACACTCAGAAGCGCCCTAGGTATCCCAAGCTGTAAGAAAAAATTCCCGAGGGATATCGGCAAAACGAGACCTTGCATCAACAGAGAAATCGGCAAGTGCGTCGGGCTCTGTACGGGGGATGTGTCCGAAGAAGAGTTCTCCGGGATAACGGCGGAGGCGAGGATGCTTCTGCGGGGCGAAAGCGAAGCCCTTGAGGCTGATATCCGAAAAAGGATGGAAGCCGCCGCCGAGGAGCTTGATTTCGAGCGGGCTGCGAAACTGAGAGACAAACTCCGGGCTGTGGAGAAGCTGAGACAGAAGCAAAAGGTTTCCGATGCTATAGTGTCCGACATTGATGTTATATTTGCCTTTGCCGGAGAGGCGAGAGGCTGCATCGCAGTGCTCCGCTACCTGGGAGGCAACCTCAGCGGCAAGAGCGTTGAGATTATCGACGGCTCCCTTGAGCAGGAGGATATCCCGGGAGTTCTTGAGGAGTTTATCTCCCAGTTCTACAGGCAGGATGTCCGAATACCCCCGGAAATCGCCCTTTCCCATGATATCCCAAGCGATGAGCTGTATGAAAGATGGTTCTCCGAAAGGGCTGGGAAACGGGTAAGAATCATTAATCCAAAGCGTGGAGAGAAAAAAAAGCTTCTCGATATGGCTTATGAAAACGCCGCGGACGAGGCGAGACGGGCAACCGACAGGGAGGAACGGGTGAGCGCGGTACTTGAGCTTTTGAAAAACACCGCCTCTTTAAAAAGGCTTCCCGCAAGAATTGAGGCATACGACATTTCAAATACAGCCGGAGCGGAAAACGTGGGAGCGATGATAGTCTGCGAAAACGGAAAACTCCGGAAAGGTCATTACAGAACCTTTAAAATTAAAACAATTGATGGTCAGGACGACTACGGCTCCATGAGAGAGATGCTTACAAGGCGGTTTAGTGAGCTTTCCGGCAATGACGAGAGCTTTAAGAGAATGCCCTCCCTTATCCTCATGGACGGAGGCATAGGTCATGTGTCCACGGCTCTTGAGGTGCTCAGAGAGCTCCAAATCGACTGCGAGGTGTTGGGCATGGTCAAGGATGACCACCATCGCACAAGGGCTCTTGTGAGAAGCGATGGAGGCGAAATGGGGCTTGAGACAAAGCCCGCGCTGTTCCGATTTATCGGTACCATCCAGGAGGAGGTCCACCGGTTCGCTATAAAATACCATTCCCGGCTGAGGATGAAAAAGCAGACAGGTTCCTCGCTTGACACGATCCCGAATATCGGACCTGAGAGAAGAAAAACACTTCTTCGGGAGTTTAGGACTATTGAAAGAATAAAGGCGGCATCTTTGGAGGAGCTCGCAAGGGTGATCCCGAAAAACGCCGCAAAAAGTGTTTATGACAGATTCCATCAGGAATAAAACCAGGAGAAACAGATGAGAATAATAACCGGCACCGCCAAAGGCCGAAAACTAAAAAGCGTGGAGGGCTTGGACACCCGTCCCACCTCCGACAGGACAAAGGAGTCTATATTCAATATAATCCAGTTTGATATAGAAGGCCGCCACGTGCTGGACCTCTTCGCCGGCACCGGACAGATGGGGCTTGAGGCATTGAGCAGAGGAGCTCTCACAGCGGAATTTGTGGACATCCGCCCGGAATGCGTGAAGGTGATAAAGGAAAACATCGAGAAAACCGGCTTTATCGACCGCACAAAGGTTATGCAGACGGATTTTGAGAATTATCTCAAGCGCGCAAGACCCCGCAGCTTCGGGCTTATTTTCCTGGATCCCCCTTATGGAGAGGGATTTATGGAGCGGGCGCTAGAACTTATAGCCTCAAGGGATCTCCTATGCGAAGGAGGGCTTATCCTCTGCGAGGGCGTCAGGACCGATGAGGTTCCAGTTCTTGAGAAGCCCTACAGGCAGGGAAGAGAATATATTTACGGAAAATCCAGAATTCAGCTCTATATCAAGAGTACTCTCGATGGGACGGAGGATGATGAACTTTGACCAGAACCGCCGTATACCCAGGCAGTTTTGACCCGGTTACAAACGGTCATCTCGATATAATAATCAGAGCGGCAGGGATGTTCGACAGGCTTATAATCGGCGTACTGGTGAACTCCAGCAAGAAGCCGGTGTTTTCCACTGAGGAGAGAGTAGAACTCCTTGAGAAAGCGATTCCGAAGATCCCCGGATGTCAGATTGAAGTTATGAGTTTTGAAGGACTCCTTGCGGACTTTGTGACACTGGTGGGGGCGACCACCATCGTAAAAGGCTTACGAGCTGTGTCGGACTTCGAATATGAGTTTCAGATGGCTTTGGCAAACAGAAAAATAAACCACCGCCTCGACACCATTTTCCTTATGACCAGCGAAAGATACATGTACTTAAGCTCTAGTATTGTCAGGGAAATTGGCAAATATGGAGGGGATATCTCCGATTTTATTCCCAAGGCGGTTAAAGATGATGTTATTAAAAAACTTTGGAAAGGAAATAAATGACAATGGCAAATTCTATTGATGAAATGCTTGACATACTGTACAACATGGTTGAGGAGGCCTGGAGCATTCCTCTGGGCAGGGATAAGTGTGTGCTGAAGCGTGAGGACGCTCTTAATATTATCGATGAGATCAGAGGCAATCTCCCCGGCGAAATAAAGAGAGCCAGAGAAATCGTCGAGAACCGTAACGAAATCGTTGCCGCTGCCAGAAGGGACGCCGATTCAATGAAGCTACAAAGCGAGGAAAAGGCGAGAGCAATACTCAACAAGTCGGAGATTGTAAACATGGCTAAAGAAAAGGCCGCGGAAATCGAGCGCATCTCCGAGACGAGGGCGAAAGAATTGAAATCAGCTGCCAGCACCTATTGCGACGATATTCTAAAGGAGACGGAGGACAGTGTGACAGAAACACTGGAGCAGATCCGCTCCCTGAGAGCTCAGTTCCGTAAGGCAACCTCTAATCCGGGCAAACAATAAAATCAGATACGGCTGTTTTGCCGGATAAACGCGAATTAAACGAAAAAAAATAAAAAAATTTCAAATTACCTATTGCATTTCTGCTCCGTTGCATGTATAATATAGTTGCGCCGTGGTGAATTGTGGTGAATAGTGGGCGCAGATGGCGGTGACTTACTGTGACGGGGGAGTTTTTCCATAATATGGATGAAAAAGGCCGGCTCTTTTTCCCAAATAAGTTGAGGGAAGAGATCGGTGAGTGTTTCTATGTCACAAAAGGTCTCGACGGTTGTCTGTTTGTCTACTCAGTCGAGGACTGGGCGAAACTTGAGGATAGGCTCAAGGCGCTGCCCTTGTCGAAGGCGAGAAATCTCCAGAGGTTTTTCATCTCCGGAGCCACACAGTGCCAGTGCGACAGCCACGGGCGCATACTTATTCCTTCAAACCTAAGGGAATACGCGTCTCTCGAAAAGGAGATATGCATAACCGGGGTCGCAGACAGGGCAGAAATCTGGAACAGCGATAAGTGGAGGCAGCTAAGCGGTTCGATAACCGATAATCCTGAAGAAATCGCAAAGGTAATGGAAGAACTGGGATTCTGATGATCGATATGACCCATATACCGGTGCTCATGAATGAGAGTATCGAAGCGCTTGATATAAAGCCTGCGGGTACATATGTGGACGCTACCCTTGGCGGCGGAGGTCACACCCGGCAGATTCTTGACAGGCTCACCACCGGACGTCTTTACGCTATAGACAAGGATGACTATGCTTTGGAAAGAGCAAGAAGAGAGCTTTCAGATCACAGGCTGACACTTATAAAGAGCGATTTCAGATACATAAGTGAGCGGCTTTTCGAGCTGGGGGCTCCGTCTCCCAATGGTGTTCTGTTCGATCTGGGAGTTTCATCTTTCCAGCTCGATGACGGAGAGAGAGGCTTTTCATATATGCACGACGCCCCTCTGGACATGAGAATGGACAGGAACAGCGGAAAAAGTGCCCGTGATGTGGTAAACGAAATGCCGGCAGCGGAGCTTATGAAGGTAATATCTGAGTATGGCGAGGAGCGATACGCTTCAAGGATCGCAACCGCTATCGACAGGGAGAGAAAAATAAAACCTATAGAGACTACCTTTGAGCTTTCGCAGATTATCAAAGACGCTATGCCGGCGCATGCAAGAAACGAAAAGCAACATCCGGCGAAAAGAACCTTCCAGGCGATTAGGATAGAGGTAAACGACGAGCTTGCGGCTGTGGGCGAAGCGGTAGAAAAAGCATCGGATATGCTGGCTCCTGGCGGGAGAATCGCCGTTATCACCTTCCATTCACTGGAAGACCGGATTGTGAAGAAAATATTTCAGCAGATGGCAAAGGGCTGTATATGTCCTCCGGACTTTCCGCAGTGCGTATGTGGCATAAAGCCAAAGCTGAAGATAATCAATTCCAAGCCTTATTTGCCGTCGGATGACGAAATTACGAAGAATCCACGCTCCCGCAGCGCCAAGCTGAGGGCAGCCGAGAGGTTATGACCTTATTTGGAGGAACGCAAAATGGCATACACAAACAACGCCATGAAAATTGAAGATGACTTTAATAGGGTAGACCCGACTTCGACAAACGAAAGCGTAGCTTATGACTTGTCAAGGTTCGATAGACGCAGAATAGTGCGCGAGGCTGTGAGGCAAGATGACGAGACGGAGAAGAAACCCGTCCGCAGACCTATGCCGAGAGCGAAGATATCGTACCTTACAATTCTGTTTTACTTCATAGTGGCGGCAGTTGCTGCTTCGATGTTGATAAGCTATGTCAGTTTGTTCGAGCTCACAGTCAATACGGCTGCGCGTAAGGACGAATTGGAGGTTCTTCGAAACGAGAATATACGCTTGAACGCGGATATGGAGAAACGGTATAACCTGGGTGACATCGAGACCTACGCTACGGACACCTTGGGTATGATAAA
>JAAZBA010000086.1 GCA_012514045.1 Clostridiales bacterium
AAAAGGCCTTACTTTGCCACAAGCGTTGATGATTTTTGGAGACGATGGCATATCTCTCTAGGCGACTGGATGAAAGATTATTTGTTCTACCCTCTTGCTTTGTCCGGATGGCTGCCCAGGTTGTCAAAGAAGCTTCGCCCTTATTTAAGTCCGCGGGTCGGAAAGCTCGTAACTCCCAGCATAGCTACGGTAATCGTGTTCCTGATGGTGGGCATTTGGCAGGGACCGGGAGGCCACAACATAGCCTTCGGACTGTGGAACGGACTTCTCATGTCGGGGGCCATGCTCTTGGCGCCGTATTTTGATTCCATTACAAAAAAGATGAGAATACGTGAGAACGGGAAGATTCTATACGTGTACCGCATTCTAAGAACTGCTTTTCTTGTGGTAATCGGCAGGTACTTTTCAAGGGCGTTGTCCCTTACAGCCGCTTTCGGGATGCTTGCGCGCACTGTGACAAGTTTTACTAAAAACCTGAGCCTCAGCTCCTTTTTCTCCTTTGGTCTTGACAAATGGGACTACCTGACAGTGCTTATTTCTGTCCTTGTGCTCCTTACGGTCAGCATACTCCAGGAGAGGGGAATAAAGGCGCGAGCCGCTTTTGTAAAGCTCTGTCCGGGAATTCAGTTTATACTATTGTTTATAGCGGTATCGCTCCTTGTGACTTGCGTATATTTAAACAGCGACTATACGGCAATAGCCTATGTATATGAAAATGTGTAGCATGAAAAAAGAAATAACAGCGAAAAAGTGGCTTATCATGTTCGGCGTGACGGTTGTTCTCGTCCTTGCGCTATGCTCCGTGTTCAATATAGCTGTAGACCCCTTCGGCGTGTTTTCGGACATGATATTTGACTGGTATTCCTATAACAAGACAAATAACCCCAGAGTGGCGAAAATCGAATATCTCAAGGGGCATTCGGATAAATATAACGCTTATATTATCGGTTCCTCCTCCGCCGCATCATATAATCCCGCAGAGCTTAAAGAGTATACCGGCGATGACTACTACAATCTTTTCGTCTATGGCTGCGATACAAAGGACTATCGTGGTTTTGCCGATTTTGTGGCGAACAACTGTGATGTAAAAAGCATAATCCTAAATCTTGGCATGAACGAGGCCACGGACTACGACTATGGCAACAACAGCCTCAATGAATGTGAGCACTACCTGGCAAGCGGGGAAAACCCACTGAAATTCTATCTTAAATACGCATTCTGCAACCCGAAATACAGCCTTGAGAAGATAACCTCTTACTTTAAGGACACATATCTTCCGAAACCCTTTGATGTGTTCGATGTAGAGTCCGGCTGCTACGACAAGAGGGTTAGAGACGCGGAAAAAATAGGGGATATGGATAATTATATCTCCCTCTACAAAGACGTGTTTGCTCAGGGTGAAAACACAACCAACCTGCCATACATCGAAGCTTGCGTAGAATCAGTCAGGTATATAAAGAGCCTTTGCGAGGAACGGGGGATAGAACTCACCGTGTGCTTTTCTCCTGTGTATATCTCCCAGTGGAAATCCGCGGAACCGGAAGCCATAAGGGAATACAAGGAGAGAATGGCAAAAGTCACGGACTACTATGATTTCAGCCTGACCTCGGTATCCTACGACAGCCGATATTTCTACGACGACACCCACTTTCGAAACGCGGTGGGCTCAATGATGCTTGCCTATATCTACGGAAACAAGGATATATATGTCCCCGAGGACTTCGGGGCTTATGTTACAAAGGAGAATGTAGAGGAATATACAGACTCGATGCTGAAAGAGAGCAAAAAACCGGACATAGCAGACTATACGACAAACCTCCCGGTGCTTATGTACCACCATATCGACAAGGAAGGGGACGGCGGAGCTACAATCTCCGAGGCTGTATTCCTATCTCACATGGACGCGCTTAAAGCTGCCGGATATAACACGGTGGATACGGCTCAAATTATTGACTATGTGTATAAAGGCATTGAGCTGCCGGAAAATCCGGTGCTCATAACCTTCGATGACGGCTACAAAAGCAACCTTGATATCGCTTCTCCGATCCTTCGCGAAAGAGATATGAAAGCCACAGTATTTGTCATAGGCTGCCTCGATGGGCTTGACGCCTACAAGGACACAGGGGAAAAAATAATCTCCCACTTCGACTCAGCCGAAGCGGGAGATGTTATAGATGTGCAGTCCCACACATATGACATGCATCAATCGGAAAGATACGAGACCGGTAAGATACGCTCCTCCATGGTTAAGCTCCCGGAGGAAACAGACGAGGAATTCGCGGAGGAAATCCGCCGCGACGTGGAAAGATTCCGAGAAAACGTGACATATGCCGCCACTCTCGCGTATCCGTACGGCATATACGATACATTGACGGAAGTAATCCTCCGGGAGGAGGGGATCCTTGCTACCTTTTCCACCGACATAAATGTGAAAAACATCCTTGTAAAAGGTCTCCCACAGTCTCTGTCGGCGCTGTGCCGATACAGCATGCGGGACGACGTATCCATAGAGGAAATGCTTGCGCTGCTAAGATAGTGCCGGCGTTCACTGCGAAATTCAGGATTTAAGGAAACAAAAAACTCAAAAAAATTGCAGATAGCGGGATAAACCACACGGTTTATCCCGCTAAAATGTTATATCAGTACTTTAAAGAATTTATTCTTCCTCGGACCAGATTGACTCCACGATAGCCTTGACCTTGCTGTTTCTCATGAGCATCTCGTAAACCGCGATGCCGCAGACAAGACCTACACCGCCCTGGATCATATCCGCGGGTATAGCTGCCGCGGCGGCAAGACCGTTGCCCAGAATAATGGAAGCATAGGCAAAATACCCCAGTATCATAATGACCTCGCCCACAAGTCCCGACACGATGAGACTCAGAACTCTCCTGCCTGTCATGGTGTTAAGCTTGCGAAAAACAACGCAGCAAGAGAACGCCATGGCGGCTTTTATTATAAGGGAGGCGGGAGCATAGGCAATGAAGCCGGCGAATATATCCGCCGCCATTACACCTATGCCTGAGGCCACGCTGCCGTATACCGGGCCGAGAATCCAGCCGGAGAGCAGCACAATGCAGTCGCCCAGATTGACATAGCCGCCCATGGGGCTTGGGATTCTTATTATCATCGTAGCCGCGCAGGCAAGAGCGGCAAACATTGCCGCGAACACAAGCTTACGGGTCTTTTTATTGCTTTTCATATTGTTCTTCTATGGACACAAATTCGTAGGGAAGCTCATACTCGCCCTCGGATAGCACCTCCCGCGGAGCGGAGAAAAGCTTCATCAAATCGGTGTCGTAGCGCTGTATTGTTTTAAATGCAGGTTTGTCCCCGTGTTTGCGGTACCATGTTTCCATTATATAAGGGGCAGGGGGACATACAGGGGGGAACTTGCAGCGATTCTGGATAAAATCCTCAATTGCCTCCCTGGCGCCTTTGTAAATCCTTCTTCGGGCTTCCTTGGGATGTATATGCACGGCGCCGAGATTATGTTTTTCATACTCATCGGTGTCAAGATACAAGCCATTATCCATTGTAACGCCCCGTTTTACTGATACGAAGTGGATTCTTTCGCCAAGTTCCTTTAACTCTACTTCCAAAGCCTCCTCTCCCGCTGCAAATATGGGGGAAGCGCCGTAGAATCCGGCGATCATGGCGGCTTTGCCGGTTTCACCAACGGATATGCCGTTGATCCGGGAATCGATTACTATGGGCATACCTGTGTGAGTCAGATGGGAGCGCAGAGTGCCCGCCTTGGCGTGCTGACCTACCCAAGCGACAGCGTCGAAGTTGTCATTCAGGCCAAACTGATGGTATACTGCCCAGCCCCGGGAGAAATAAGCCCTCTCGTCCAAAAGAAGGGGATTTATAGCGCCGCTACCGTGACCGTCGATGACAACTATTTCATCTGCTCCGCCATCGAAAAAACCTCTGATAGCGGCGTTTGTTTCTTCTGTGAGCAGCTCTCTGCCCTGCTCATAATACCTGCTGGTAGGATTAACCCAGTCGTCAAAATTGACAACGCCGGCAACACCTTCCATATCGGTGACAATAGCGATCTTCATATAAACACTCCGCCTTTCTCAGATTAATTACATATCTGCACTACAAGACAATTATATCACAGAGAAACTCCCTGCGCAAGATGATAACATTGTAAGAATTTATGTACTTTCTATAAAATGCCTTGAAAGCAAAGGCGTTTTCGGGTATAATATAAACAGCGATATTATATAATCAGATAAGG
>JAAZBA010000310.1 GCA_012514045.1 Clostridiales bacterium
AGTTCTTTTCGTTATTTTCCGCCCCTTTATCAATTCTTCTGCAACCGAAGAAGGACAAAAGCATTACAAGCGCGAGCAAAAAACAGACTATTTTACGTAGTTTCATTTTATTTTCCCTTTCTATTCTGACTAATTCTTTCAAATTTTTCCGATGCTATTCTTTTTATGTCATTAAAATATATCTTACGTCTTCTGAATACAGAAATCAACAGAAACACTATAAAACTGAGGGGTATAAGTGTGGACATCAGACTGAAAAACAGTATTATTGCAAGCCTTATATCAAGTATTCTCGCATCGTTTTCCCAATAAGGAGGAATAACGTTCGTTTTACGCGCTGACAGTGTCGACATATTCCCAAGCTTCCTCAGGAGTGTTATAAAAGAATATCTACCTGTGTTTTGAACATATTCAATTAGTTTTTCGTCCGATGATATGATTTCCTTCACTGCGCCTATTCCGAAACCGTTAATTGGTTCAGGCAGTATCGCTTCAAAGCAGGTTACATAAGTTTCACTTTCCAATATGATTTGCATAGCGTCAAATGAGATATATGCCCTTGGCTTATCTCCATATATCTCTTTTGAAACGATGTTATAATCGGACTTTACTACAGCGGCTATAATGAATGGCTTTTCAGCAATATATACCTTCATACCGTCAACATCATAGGAACCATACAGCTGCCACGCCAGATTGTCATCAATTACTATTCTGTCATAGTTTAAATCGGACTCGGTAAAATAGTATCCCGACAGCAGCTTCATAGGATGAAATTTAAAGAAATCTCCTCCCGTTATGACAACGTTTGTCTGAACATCAGCTTTGTTCGAAGATATGTTAAGCTGTGTTTCAGAGCTATATGATAATACATATGCTCTGCCTGTTCCTTCCGAAGGAAGTGCCGAGGCTTCTTTAAGCTTACGTTCAAGTCCTTTGTTTATATCCAGCAAAGAATCCTCACGCAATACCGCATCCGATGACAGGAAAACTGAAATCTGAGAAAACCGCGAGTCCTGCGACCATCGTTCCGCACCTGTTTGTGATTGGAGGGAGCTGCCTTTAAAGAGAATCACACCGTATAGACATGCTGCCGCAATAAGGAACAGCAGGCTCAGCGCAAGGTATATATATGTCCCTCTCCTGAATATCCTTCTCTCTTCCATAGCGATTTATTCGGGCAGACGCACAAGCTCGCCGGCTTGAACAGGCTTGTTGGAGGTTGTAATTACAAATTCATAGCCGTAGAGATTCCCGGTAACAGCACTGAAGTTGTCGTCAGAGGCTTTGACCTCCACATCAACTCTTGAGGCAACATATCTTGTGCCCAATGGGCTGTTGCGGGATTCCACAATCAGGATAAATTTACCGTTATTATCTTCTCTTACTGCGCTGTTTGGAACAACTGTATCGTACTGTATTCCCCGCTCTCCGATGGAGAAATAGAGCTGCTGCCCTACGGTTACATCACCTGTTACCGTAATTTCAAGAATTTTGCCCTTACCGGGGTTTGCCGGATCGTTCTTTATGGCTGTAACTTTCGCTTCCGCATTGGTATACCACATGTTCTCAATCTCCGCTTTGTCATCCACACGGATCATCTTTGCTTGCTCTATAGTTACAGGGAAGGTAGCTGTATAACCTTTTTCAATTACATCAATAGTGCCCATCGGGGTACCGGGAGTAGTGGAATCACCGGCTACAGTGGAAATGGAATTGATTATACCTGCGTATTTTGCCTTTATTTCTGTCTCCGAGGTCTTGCTCTTTATATCGGCGATTATTTTTTCCTGTTTCTCTATCTCTGCTCTTTGAGCGTCGAGATAAAGTTCCTCAAGCTTAAGCTTAAGGTCATCAGAATCCTGTTTTTCTGCAAGGGCGATATATTGATCCTGTAAATTACGCTGGATAGTCTTAATTTGCTCGTTCGCCTGCTCAATTGTGAGAGCATTCTCGCTTTCAGCCTCGGTTTGCTTGTCTCTTGCATCGGCTAAGGACTGGTTTGCTGCTTTGAGTTGGGCATTTGTGGTATCGATCTGTGTCCTTATATTTGAAATTGACTGATTTTTTACGGTTTGAAGATTATTCTTTGCATTCTGAAGCTGGGTCTTGCAGTTTTCAACCTCATATTTAACACTCTCAAGCTGAGCTTTAAGAGAACTTGATGAGCCGGTTTTGAGTCTTGCTATATCAAGATCTTCCCTTACCTGACGAATCTGAATATTCATTTTATCTATCTGGTGTTGTAGCGATGTGATATCTCCGGCTGAGGAGTTTAGAGAATTATATTCGGAATATGCTGCATCAGCCGCGGCGGAAAGACTCTCATAATTTGCGGTTGCAGCCGCAATCTCTGCTTCACTTGCAGTACCAGAAAACATCAATGCGTCAAGGGTTGTCTTTGCGGCGTCTGCATTGCCTTTAAGCTGCATATAATTTGCGTATAGAGAAGATGCGTTGTTCTGAGCCATCTGGGCATTCTGGAAATCTTTCTGCAGATACTGCAGTTCAAGCTGTAAGGATTCAAGGTTGCGCTCAAGTTGGAGTATCTCGTTATCCGATGTTTCTGATGAGGACACCTCCTGCTGAATCGCGTCTCTTCTCTGCTCCGCTGCACTAAGAGCGCTTTCCGCTGCAGTTATGGCATAGAGCTCGTTTATATATTTCGAGTCGTCGCTTGCATCGGACAAATCCTGCTGAAGGGTTTCGAGATTTGCGGACAAATTGTCTACGGTTTTCTGTGCACTCTTCACCGCTTTTTTGGCGCTGTCAAGGGCTTCCTTTCTTCCTGATATTTTGTCTCTCTGGGAGATAGCCTCGTTAAGGTCCTCCTTAAGCTCCTTGATAGTCTGATTTTCCTGTGCATAGCTGGGATCTGCAATAGAGAGCAACGCCTTTTCATAGGCAAGATTAAGCTCATCAAGTGTCCTTTGGGCGGTTGCAAGTTCATTGCTTTCAGTATCCTCAAGAACAAATATGGTCTGTCCCGCTTCTATCGCATCACCGTTTTTGACATTGACGCTTTTTATTACTCTAGTTTCATCAACAAATATCTCAAACCTTTGGTTTGCCTCCACCGTCGCAGAGGAACGAACTTTTGTTGTAATTGTTCCCGGCTGAGTATATTGTGCTGCGACCTCCGGAAGAGAGTAGTTCATTATTGTATTGGAAAAGAACGTCAGTAAAAGCATTATTATAAGAAAAATTATGATGGCGTTCTTTACCCATCCTCTTTTCTTTACGCCTTCCTTAGCCATTTAAATAGACCTCCAATTAATTTCTATCTTTATCCCTTAATCCCGCCTGAATAGGTTATACCTTCAATAAGGTACTCCTCTCCATAGAGGAACATAAGAATCGTAGGTATCATATATATCGTTGCGACGGCAAACGCCAATCCAACCTCACCCTGGTTAATTTGGGCAAGGAACACCGATAACGGGTGTAGTTGAGAGTCAGCGAGAAGTATAAGCGGCTGCTCTGCCATGTTCCAGTAGTCTATGAAGACCAGAATCGCCACGGAGTAAAGTGTGCTTTTAGACAACTGGAAGCATATTTTTGAGAATATACCCCACTCCCCTGCTCCATCCAGCTTTGCCGCCTCGATTATACCAATAGGGATTCTTCGCATGTATTTAGTGAGAATGAACACAGCAAATGGAGAAAATACTCCGGGTAGGATAATTGCCATACGTGTATCAAGAATTCCCAACCACTGTGACACGAGGTAGTTCGGCACAAGCGTTACCTGATACGGCATAAGCATCAGGATAATATAGGCGAAGAATATCATCTCCTTGAGCCTTCCCCGCACTCTTGTAAATCCATATGAAGCAAACACCGCCACAAGCAGCTGAAATATTACAATTGGTACAACGAGGATTACCGAATTCCAAAACTTAAGCAGATAATCCGGACTCTTTATCAGCACAGTAGTATACTGGGAAAAAGAGACCATGTCAGGTATGAGCTTGAAGTTGGTTGTCTCCTGGACATATGTCTTGTTACCCGTAAGTGTCTCAAACACCTTACCATAGTTTGACGCCAACTCCGAAGTCGACATGAAAGAATTGGTTATAGTAAATATTGTCGGAAAAAGGAACAGAGCCGCAAACATAATGGCGATAAACATCATTAGCGCCAGGTTTACATATTTAAATGTTTTCTTGATTTTCAACCCTCTACGTCCTTTCCCACATAGTTTTCAACAATAAACAGCAGACCGATAATAACCATCATTACTGCTGACATAATAACCGCTGCAGCGGAAAGTTTTTGAAAGTCGAGAGATTCAAAGGTGTTGTTCATAAAATGCTGCATAAAATATATACCCTCAAAGGGATAGCTTCCAGCAAGAAGATATACCTCTCTGAATACCTTGAAGGAATTTATCAAAGATATTATAGTCACAAAAAGAATTGTGGGTGAGAGATATCGAAGCTTTATGTAGAAGAATTGCTTTATAGGGCCTGCTCCATCAATCAGTGACACCTCGAGCAAATCCTTTGGGATATTTCCAAGAGCCGCCAAAAACAGGATCATATTGTATCCCAGGTTCTTCCACAGGAAAAGCACCACTATCACGAGCCTGTTGTACTCGGATTTTATCCAGTCAATGCGTTCGAATCCCAGGTTAGTCAAAACAAGATTTAGCGTTCCATTAAAGTGAAAAATAATCTGCCATATAAGTACCACAGATGCTACTGGTACCATCATTGGGCTCAAAAACGCTGTCCTGAATTGGCTAAGGAAGGGAATCTTGCTATCAAGAAGCATGGCAAGAAACAGAGAAAAAATTACAGCAAGAGGCACAGCGGAGGCAGAAAACAGTATTGTGTTTTTAGCCGCCAGCTTGAACGCTCCGTTTTTTAATACATTAATAAAGTTGTCAAACCAAACAGATTCTGCGTTTATAGGATTGTCCACTGCGGAGTAGTACATAACAACAAGAAATGGAAGAATAAAGAATACAAGCACACCAACA
>JAAZBA010000152.1 GCA_012514045.1 Clostridiales bacterium
AATTCAAGCAGAATGAAGGAGGAATATAAATGAACATGAATCTACCCAACAAGAGAATTCTGGGAATCAACGGAATTGGCCGCATAGGGAAATTGACTCTCTGGAATCATCTCAATCTGAAGCATTACGATGGTATTGTAATTAATGCGGGTCGTGAAATCGGAAAGAATATCGATGATATCGTCCAATACCTCACTACGGATTCCACATATGGGACTCTTGATCGCTTTCTCTACGGTTATTCGGGGAAAAGCTGTGATGTTAAGGTTTTGGATCAATCGGATTGCATCATCCTGATGGATGGTATACCGGTAACAGTACTTAAAAAGGCCAGAAATCCCAGAGAAATTGACTGGGCTAAGGTAGGGGTGCGAGTAGTGGTAGACTGCACAGGGAAGTTCCTCGATCCGACACTGCCTGCCGACTATCCTAAAGGAAGCCTGCGTGGACATCTGGAGGCGGGGGCAGAAAAGGTCATAGCCAGCGCCCCTTTTAAGTTGAGCAACTCCTCACAAAAGCTACCCGATGACAGCACCATGCTTGTCTACGGAGTCAACCATTTTACCTATGTTCCCATGAAGCACCATATTCTTTCAGCGGCAAGTTGCACAACCACGGGACTTTCGCATATGGTAAAGCCACTGTTGGATACTGAGGAAACATCAATGATTATCACCGCATCTATGACTACGGTTCATGCGGCAACAAATAATCAAAACATACTGGATTCACCTCCGGGAGCCGGAAGTAAAGATCTTCGCAGAAATCGATCCGTCTTCAATAATATTATCCCCACTTCAACGGGAGCGGCCATCGCACTTGAGGAAATTTTACCTGAAATCAAGAGAGTAGGTTTCATGGCAGACTCGATACGGGTGCCTACCAGTACGGTTTCACTGATCTCTCTAAACCTCACCTTTAGAACAAAGCTTAGCGACAACGGAGATCCGATTATTAACCGCGTATTTATCAATGACCTCTATCGTAAGGCTGCAGCAGGAGCGCAGAAGGGACTGCTTATCTACAGTGATGAGCAAAATGTATCAACAGATTTGATGGGTAGAGAAGCTGCCATTGTGATTGAAGGCCATGACAACCATACGAGGACCGGTTTTCTGTCTCTGGATGCCGGGACTCTCCGGAATTATGGTATAGAAACGACTCAGGATTTGAACCTGCCTGTAACTCACGCTAAGATATTCGGTTGGTACGACAACGAGTTTGGTTGCTATGTCAACTGCCTGGGCAAACTGACAAAGTATATCGACAAGAACCTAATTTAACAACCGTTTAAACGTCGTGCCGGACACTATCGGTTATACAATCGCAAATAATCCCATAGAGCATATCAGTATTTTTCTCCCTGGATAGCATTGTCAGAACCATACGCTGTTCCGGTGCGACAATGAGAAATTGTCCCTCGGCTCCATCGCAGAAATAGTGAGTGGCGGGTTTCTCATTGCTCCCGTCCTCGCAGACCCATATATGATAGCCGTAGGCAACCTTTTTGAGGCAGCGGTTACCCGGACTGTTAAACTTTTCGTGGCCCGGATTTAAAATATGCGGTTGATGCATGGCATCGACCCATGAGCCGTCTATGATTTGACAACCCTCATACTTTCCTCTGTTCAAAAGCAATAATCCGATGCGATGAACCTCTTCATTGTTAAAATGCAAGCCTGTTGCTCCCAGACAAATTCCTTGCGCAGTCTTTTCCCACTGGGGCTTTTCAATGCCCATATGCCGCAGCACGGCCTCGTATACCCAATCGTCCAGGCTCTTGCCTGAGAGTCTTTGTATGATGGCGCTGAGCAAATAAGTGGCTGCGTTATTGTACACGAAGAACGTGCCCGGCTCATGTTCAATGGGATAATTCAAAATGTATTCTATATAGTCA
>JAAZBA010000331.1 GCA_012514045.1 Clostridiales bacterium
TAACCGTAGCTTTGGCACAATTCTGTACTACAGCAATCTCTTCTGTCGTAAGACCCTGATAGTAATATAACAGGATTGTCTGTCTGTAAATTTCCGGAAGCTCCGATACAGCCTTAATTACATCAAGACGTATATCAATTTCCTCCTGAGGATTCTCAAAGCCTACAGAGCCAAAGCTGATAAGCTTATCTTCGTAGTATTGACGTTCCTGCGGATCAGCAGGCAAATAAAGCGGCCTTTCAGAATATGATCTCTTTCTCATCATATCCTTACAAACATTTATTGCGATCGATGTTATCCAAGTTTTAATGCTCGATTTACCTTTGAAGCTAGTGTGCTTTGTGTATACCTTGATAAAGGTCTCAGAAACAGCATCCTCCGCGAGCTGATAATCCTTTAGATAAAGATAGCAAAGACGAAGAAGCTGAGTCCCATATTCGTTCATAAGCTCTGTCAGCTTCTCATTGGTCATAGAAACTACAGGATTACCTTCTATTGCGAACAGAAACAACGCAATCCACCTCACAATGTAAGAAAAGTATCTTACGAAACATTAGACGTATTTGCTTCGCATTTAATTTCGACAAAGGGATATTTATTGATAATTACAGTCTTCCGGCTGTGACATAGGACTGGTATTGATACCAGAGAAAATCTCCGCCAAAGGGATTCTCGGCTTTTTCGTATATAGCGCTTGAACCAAAAAATTCTTTTTTCGCCTCAAGCTCTTCTATATAGTCAATCTCACCCGCGACATAAGACAGAAGCTTGTCCTTTACAGTATCAAATCTCATAAGAATTCCACCGTAACGGATATCGTGAACTTCCCAGCCGAAAGATTTATTATACTTCATCCATGACTTTCTATGCAGTTTGCGCAGTTTGTCTGTTTTTTTGTATATGATTTCACATTCCTTAGCCAGTGCGGCGAGCTGACGTATATTCTTTTCTTCATACGCTTTCTTGAGTCTTATACCAAAATCGGCTTTGTTCTCAAGAAGTGAGCAGAGTGCTTTTATCACATCAAATGCCGGTTTGAATGCGTCGTCACTGTTTCCTATTTCCGCAAGCTTTAAGGATACATTTCTGTAGAACTTCCTTGTATCAATTCCATTCAGATGCTTATCTACCATTCCAAGCAGCGGGTCGTTGTAGAGAAGCGCTCTCGATGTGCCGCCTCCAAGGTTTGTACCGTGGGGGTATTCCACTTCCTCAGTTGCTATAAACTCGTCATAACATGCATCGCAGGAAATATCGAGTGTCTTTCTAATTGAGTCTACAAAGTATCCTCCCTTATAGTCGTAGTCTGCGTACATAGCGAGTCCGGCGAGTGACATAATAAGGTTTGATTCGCTGCCGTTATGCCATATTGTAGCAATAACCTCTTTTATACCTTTCTTCTTACAGGCTTCAAGGGCAGGAATAGTATTGCGAATAGAACGGGAGAATAACGGTGTATGTCCGCTCCAGCACCAGATACCTCCAGCAAACATAGTATTATCTCCCAGTATATCATGCTTATCAAGGTTGACAGCGTAGAATTCTTCATTGGGATTATAGTAATCCCAGAATATCTGCTGCACTCCCTCGGGTACGCTGTCTCCGATGTTTTCCGGAAGGATAGTTCTCATGTCATAATCTGAGAAGTTGGGAATGTTTTTTGCAGACATACGGAAGAACATATCGCTCCACATCATGGGTTTGAAACCGTATTTTTTCGCAATCTCTGTTACTTTTGCAAGATGTTCAAAGTAAAGGTCCTTTCTTTCTCTGTAGCCAAATCTATCGAGGTATTTGCCTGTACCCAAGTCATGGGTTTCGTCCATACCCATGTGGAGGCGTCTGCTTGTAAAACTGCCGGAAATGGACTTTATCATATCCTCAATAAAGGAATATGTTTCATCTGCTCCCACCAGAAGGGCATTTGCTGTGTCTTTATAAGGAGCAGTGTCAGTCCAGCGAAGCGTTGTAGCCAAATGTCCTAACATTTGAATACAGGGAATAAGTTCGATACCAAGCATAAGAGCATAAGAATCAAGCTCGCGGATCTCATCTCTTGTGTATCTGCCGCGCATATATCCGAAATATGGGCGATTGGAAATTTCATATGTGTCTTCGGTATAGAGCATGTACGCATTGAGTCCCATAAGCGCCATTTTGCGGAGCATATATTTTACGGTTTTCAAATTCATTACGGCATTCCTTGACATATCCACCATAGCACCGTTTAGTGTAAA
>JAAZBA010000339.1 GCA_012514045.1 Clostridiales bacterium
CGTTTTCAAAGAAATCATCGTCTCGAGGAATTGGGCGAACAGCTCTGCTCTCACATATAAAACGCTCTTTCCATAGGTAGGTTTGAATGATTTTGTTATACTCTGTCTTTTTTGATGGAGAAAATCTGAATATTTCCTCAAGTCCTTGCCGCAAGTAACCTCCTTTGTCATGATAAAGGGATGAACCTCTTGTTGCGTCGGAACGACTGCAGCTGTCCAGCATAGAAGCTAAAACGGCACATGATGTACAGAGAATATCTCGAAGTTTATAATACGAAGCCATTCCTATGTTGTTATCTGTTCCGGCGATTTCCGGAAGAGATGTGAGCAGCCCATATGTGTAATCAAGAAGCGATTTCATCTCCCTTTCATCACGTATTGCCGCCGCGCAATCACTCATTCTTCTTTGGGATTCGGAAATGATTTTTTCAATATTATCGTCTCTTCCTATAATACTGCGGCATATCTCAAGATGTTTACATTCCGATGCCTTTGCTATCTCAACAAACTCATTCTCAGGAATAAGTGCATTGCCTCTTTCGCATATATACTGTGCAGCTCTGAAAGAGCCTGCCTGACCGGCGTTGAGGGCGCTTCCTCCCGGACGCGCAACACCATGTGTACCTGCGCACTCCCCTGCCGCAAAGAGTCCCTTGACAGAAGTCTGCCACCACAGATCAACTGAAAGTCCACCGTTATTGTGCTGCGCGCACAAGGATATTTCAAGGTATTACCTTCCTATATCTTTCCCCTTGGATCTATATAGCTCTATTGCCGGCTGATTCATTGTTTCTAGTCTGTCAATTGGACGACCGAAACACGCATTAGCTTTTTTGAGATATTCGAATGCTTCCTCGGACAGTTTGCTGAAATCAATCGTATCTATTTTGAAGGGGTTCCTTGTGAAATCGAGGTATACTTTCCTTTTTCTCATTACTCGCTCTCTGTATACAAGCAAGTCTATAACTGATGAGCCGTTAAGTATTTTTTCTGAGTCGAAAGGCCATTGATAGCCTTTAAGGAACACAGTTGAAAGCGCCTCGTATTTATCTTCAAAGAAGTCAAGCAAAAATTCACGCTCGTTTCCATCTTTGTCAATTGATAAAAATCTTGGGAGAACCTGCATATAATTCCCGGATACATTCCATCTCGGTTCAATTGATGCGAGGCCATACTGCCATTCCGTAAGATTCTGTGCTTTCGCTCCAGCCATCAGCGCCAGTCCAGTGGAACCGGTATGACCTATGGGATAGACGCTGTCTCTATAGATTACAGCAGGACCGCCGGTGCACATTATTATATCTGCGCATCTGAAAGCCACGAGCTCTCCGGAAACTATTTCAATTGTCATAAGACCACATACTCTATCTTCTGATTTTAGTATCTCAAAGACATAGTATCCATCAAAAATGGGAATGCCGAGCTTATCTGCTTGCTTTTCCAACGCTTCTGTCATGAATTTTGAAGTTAAAGGTCCCGCTGAGGTAGCTCTTGCGTATAGGTCATGGTCTGTTTTATAGCCGACATATTCACCGTAACGATTACTCGGAAACTCAACTCCCAGCTCACAGAGATTGATAAAGTTCCTTACTGAAAGCGCAGCTTCACAAAGAGCATTGTCTCCGTCGACACAACCGCAGTCGAAGAGGTTTTGCGCCATCTTCATTACACTGTCTGGCATATCTCCTGAAAGTCCAAGTTTGTAGTAGGTTTGTTTGTCGCTTCCTGTGTTTCGTGAAGTACCTTTATTTCTGCCTTCGGTTACGATGGCAACGCTTTTCTCTGCTGATACACGGCAAGCGGCATTGAAACCGGCTGCACCTGAACCGATTACAATTACGTCAAAACTATATGTTCTCATCATAGTCTCCTGATATGAAAGCCTCCGTCTACATCAATGGATTGGCCTGTGACATAGGGAAGCGATCCATCAACAAGCGTA
>JAAZBA010000187.1 GCA_012514045.1 Clostridiales bacterium
AAAAACTACATATTTGGCTGGCCTGTACATGCGGCTTTCCCGAGAAGATGGTGACCGGCCTGAAAGCGATAGTATAATCAATCAGCAACGCATTCTCTCTGATTACTGTACACGACATCCGGAGTTCAAGGTAGTAGCCGAATATTCAGATGATGGTTACACTGGTACAAATTTCGACAGGCCTGGATTTAGAAGAATGCTTGCTGATATTGAGGCTGGCAAGTTGGACTGTGTTCTAGTAAAGGACCTGAGTAGATTTGGTAGAGACTATATCGACATGGGGTTCTACCTTGAACGTCGATTTCCATCCCTTGGCGTACGTTTCATAGCAGTTAATGAGGGCATTGACAGCGAAAACGGTTATGATTTGCTCCTGCCGATGAAGAATGTTTTCAATTCTAAGTACGCCAAAGATATCTCCTTGAAGGTCCGCTCCGCATTCCGTGCAAAGCAAACCCGAGGCGAATTTATTGGTGCTTTCGCAAGCTACGGTTATGTCAAGAACGAGAAAGACAACGATAAGCTCGTAATCGACCCTCCCGCAGCGCAGGTT
This sequence comes from Clostridiales bacterium, assembly GCA_012514045.1. GTDB lineage: Bacteria > Bacillota > Clostridia > Oscillospirales > QAMX01 > JAAZBA01. The sequence goes on from JAAZBA010000187.1 coordinate 554, forward strand.
GTACGACGTATCTTCACCCTGTTCGAGTCTGGAATGGGAAAAGTAGCAATAGCCAAGATGCTTAATAAAGAGGGTATACCTTGCCCAAGCATCTATAAGCGGCAGATGGGGATGAAATATAACAATGGCCGGCGCTTGGATGAAACCTCATATTGGACTTATGCTACTGTGAATCGTATCCTCAAAAATCCAATGTATGTCGGTGACATGGTACAGGGTAAAAGTGTTCGACCAACGATGCATGGCAAGGCAAAAGCTGTGACTAGGGAGGAGTGGATATTAGTCAAGGGTACGCATGATGCCATTATTTCAAGAGAACAATGGGAGCGTGTACAGAGCTTGCTTGAGAAAAGAGGGTGGACTCCAGATTTCGAGCAAAACATCAGTATTTTCGCTGGCTTTCTTAAATGTGGAGACTGTGGGAGAGCAATGGCGAAAACGACGAGAACGTACAACGGCTCTAAATATATCACATATAATTGCGGCTCACATAAACGATACGGTGTAGCAGTCTGTACTCCACATACAATACATCACGAGACGTTGGAGGATATAATTCTGGCGGATTTAAACAATGTAATATCCTCCGTTCGGAATCTTCGGGAGCTTGCCGAACAAGTAACAAAAAAAGCACCAAAAACGGATAACACAGCAATGGACAAGTTGCGCTTGTCAATAGAACGTATTCGTCGCCTTAAGAAAGGGACGTACGAGGATTATAAAGAGGGAATTATCACTAAAGCAGATTTCATGGCATTCCACGCTGAGTATGAAAAGCAGGAGGAATCTTTGAAACACCAGCTCACAGCATTGGAACAAGATGCCGAAGAAAAAAAAACGAACCTTTACAGTCAATGGGTAGAAAGGCTACTGTCCCTTGGATACCTCGAGCGGCTTGACCGACAAACTTTGGTTGAAACTGTGAAAGAAATCCGTATATTCGAGGACCGGAGGATTGAAATCACCTATTTGTTTTCCGGTGAACTTGAAGCGCTTATGGGATGAGCAGAGCTATTTAGAGAGAAGATGAGGTGATGTCAAATAAAATCTTTGGTCTCAGATAGATTCGCAGAGATGATTAATTATTTGCGTGAGATAGAAAAAGAATACTTCCATTATAGTAGCTTATTGAGTGAAGCGGATAACAAAAAAAACGATTTGCTGCACCTTCTCGAATTGGACAAATCTGGATATAGAGAGCGTTGCAAAATCGGTTCTCAACTACGGCGCTGTCTCATCGAACGCAGGAAATATAAAGATATCATTTGTGTCAGGGCGCCAATTGTTGAATTCCTCAAGCAGAATAAAGGAATTTTGGAAAGATTAGGACAAGCATTAGGCGATACTCGAAAAGCAGAAAAACATCAGCAGAATCGTACATACCATCCG
>JAAZBA010000304.1 GCA_012514045.1 Clostridiales bacterium
CAGCGTGGCGAGGAACTATATGGATAAAAAAGCGGCAAGCGAGAAGATTACCCTGGTGGACTTCGCTCACACAGCCTTCGGGAAGACCTGTCCCATCCCTGTCCCGGTGGACGACGAGGGAACGGAAGGGCGCGACGCGGTGATTATTGACAAGGGCATCCTCCGCTCATACATGCACGACAGGCAGTCCGCTCTGGACTACGGCACAGCTCCCACCGGCAACGCGAGGGCTTTCCGCTTTTCCGACGAACCCATTATAAGAATGAGAAACACCGCCATCCTTCCGGGAAGCGACAAGCTCTCGGACATGATAGCCTCCGTGGAGGACGGCTATTACCTTTGCAATCCCGGCAACGGTCAGGCGGACGCCACAAGCGAGTTTATGTTCGCGATAACAAGAGGATATGAGATAAAGAACGGGGAGCTCGGCAGAGCGCTTCTTGACACTACCATCTCCGGCGTGGCTTTTGACGTGCTCTCCTCCGTCACCATGGTTTCCGACGATTTTAAATGGGTCAGCGGCGGCATGTGCGGAAAAAAGCAGCCCATACCCACAGGTATGGGCGGTCCCGCTATTAAATGCGCCGTCAATATCGGCTGATGAGGTGCAATATGAATACAAAATACTGCCTTGAAAGGCTTAAATACCACGGAGCCGACTCCGCCGCCTGCGTGCTCAGCGAGGGCTCCAAGTACGAAATGAACATTGTTAACGGAGAGATGACCCTTTTGCGCACTACCTTCGACCAGAGCGCGTCTCTGCGGGTAATTATAGACTCAAGGGAGGGCAGCGCCTCGGTTAACATGATCGATGAAGCGTCGATTGACGAGGCATCAAAAGAAGCCTGCGAGTTAGCGGCTGCCGCGGAGCGGGACGAGTGCAACGGCTTCGCAGAGGAGCAGCCCCCGGAGGGCTTTTCCTCCGGTCCGGAAAGCCCCGACACGGAGCTTATGTACCACAGGGCGATGGAGTTTATGGAAACTCTTAAGGCGGACTACCCCACCATATCACTTATGGCGCTGTATATGTCCCATGTGTTCAGCGCTTCCCAGGTGGAGAACACAAACAACGTCAATTTTTCTACACGGAGAGGCTACTATATGACCGATGTTGAGATGCTGGCAAGGGAAGGAGAGGAGGCCTCTTCCTTCAACTACACAGCTTTCATATCGGACAATCTGGACAAACCCATTATCGAATGTTCCTCCATCGGGGCTCTTATTAAAAACACTGCAGCCCAGATTCGCACCACCGCTATTGAGGGCAGCTTTGAGGGCGATATTATTTTCACCCCGGACTGCTTCGGATCTCTCCTTGACGCCTATGTCAGGACATTCCTTGCCGACAGCGCCCTAATCTCCGGCACGAGCCCCCTGAAGGACAGCCTGGGCGAGAGGGTGGCTTCAAGCATCCTCACCGTCAGGAGCCTGCCAACAAAGCTCACCGGAGGGTATTTCGTCACCGGTGACGGCTACAAAGCGAGGGACTGCGATATAATCGATGGGGGAATCCTCAAAAGCTTCGTTATCGGCCGCTACGCTTCGAAGAAAACCGGTAAGCCCCATTCGTATAACGAAGGGGATTGCTATGGAGTGGATCCGGGGGAGACGCCGGTTTGCGACATGATCCGCTCTGTAGAGAGGGGACTTCTTGTGTCCCGATTCTCCGGAGGCGCTCCGGCAAAGAACGGAGACCTGAACGGAGTGGCGAAGAACAGCTTCTATATTGAGGACGGGGAGATAAAATACCCCATCAGTGAGACGATGATAGCGGGAAATCTTGACAAGATGTTCCGAAATATCAAAGAAATATCCGCTGAGCGAACAGACTTCGGTTACACAATTCTTCCCTCTGTGAAAATAACAGGAATAACAATAACAGGAAAATAAACTAAGGAGGAAAAAACTATGGCAATCAAGGTAACTGTTTGGAACGAGTTTTACCATGAACAGACAAATGAAAAGGTAAAAGCTATCTATCCTGAAGGCATCCACGGCTGTATCGCGGAGTTCCTCGGCAAGGAGGACGACCTCGTTGTCCGCACCGCCACCCTGGAAATGCCGGAGCATGGCTTGACTCAGGAGGTTCTTGACGATACGGACGTTCTCGTCTGGTGGGGTCACTGCCGTCACGGCGATGTGGCTGACGAGATTGTGGAAAGAGTCAAGACGAGAGTTCTTGAGGGAATGGGATTTATAGGCCTCCATTCCACCCACAAATCCAAAATATTCGGCGCCCTTATGGGTACACACTGCTCCCTGCGCTGGCGTGAAATTGCCGAGAAGGAGAGGATCTGGGTGGTGGAGAGATCGCACCCAATCACACAGGGACTCCCGGGCTATTTTGAGCTCCCCCACGAGGAGATGTACGGCGAACGCTTTGAGATCCCCGCTCCCGATGAGCTTCTTATGATAGGCTGGTTCGCCGGCGGCGAGGTTTTCAGAAGCGGCATCACATATCAGAGAGGCTATGGAAGGATTTTCTACTTCCAGCCCGGTCACGAGACATTCCCCATCTACTACGACGAGAACGTGCGTACTGTTATCAGAAACGCCGTCCGCTGGGCTGCTCCCCTCAATAAATACGAGCCCGTCGTAGCCGGTCTCCACGCTCCGGAGCCATTGGAGAAGCTATAATTTCCAGAGATTACCCAATAATCTATAAATTTTGCGAACACATAAAAAGCATCGCCGGTTTAAACTTGAACCGGCGATGCTTTTATTACACTTCTATTTTTGTCCATTTCCCTCGGGAGAATCGGGTGTAGAGCATTACTAATCTGAGAACCTGGTCTGAGGCGATGCCCATCCAGGCGCCGTAGAGTCCGAGATCAAGGTAGTTGCATAAAAACCATGACAGTGTGGGACGCATGATACCGATGGCGAGCATAGACATGAAGGACACATACAGCGTGTCCCCCGCACTTCGGAGGGCGCCGGAAAGGATGGCGGCGGAAATCTGCATCATGGTGATTACAGCCACAAAGAGAAGGATATTGCCGCCCTTTTCGAGAATTACCGGATCATTTGTGAATATCATTACGATAGGTCTGCGCAGGGTAAGACATACGAGGATTATAAATCCGGAGAAAATAAGCCCCAGTCTCTGACATGCTTTGCCGTAGATGACCGCCATATCCGGCCGCCTCTCACCTAAGGATCTGCCGATAAGCGCCGAGGCGGCTACTGCAAGTCCGTCGCCGAAGGAGAAGGAGATGTGGAGCACATTCAGGCCTATCTGATGGGTGGCGAAGTCGACGGTGCCCAATGTCGCCACAATCTTTGCGAACAGGAAGAAACCGACCCTAAGGAAAATCTGCTCAAGACAGGCGGAAGAGGAAACCTTGAACACGCTTTGCATTGTCTCCCTATCGGGGAGGAAGGATTTTTTCAGGTTGATATGTACATAGCAGTCCGGTTTAAGCACGGAGATTATCGCTACCACCATTGCCACCGTGTAGCCTAAAGAGGTTGCGATGGCGGCGCCGGCAACTTCAAGCCTGGGAAAACCGAGATTACCTTCGATAAGCAGGTAGTTGAAGATAACGTTTACCACGTTGGCAATAATGTTTGTACGCATGGTGACCTTTGTGTTGCCCACCCCTCGCTGGGCGGCGTTTATGGTAATGGTTATAATGTTCGCCGGCATGCCTAAAAGAATAATGCGGTAGTAGTCGGTGGCGGGACCTATTGTATCCGGCTGCGCTCCGGCAAAGAGCAGCAGCGGCTTGGTAATGAACCACATAACGGTACAAATCACAAGGGAAGCCAGAAATTCGATTAACAGGCACTGCCTCAGGCATTTCTGAGCGCTTTCTTGGTTTCGCTGCCCGAGTCTTCTGGCGCAAACAGCGGTGACGCCCACGCCCATTGCGGCAAACATACTTATCACAATCATTCTCGGCTGAGTCGTAAGTCCCACAGCGGAGATGGCGTAAGTGCCGAGGGCGGATACCATGATGGTGTCCACCATGCTGATAACCGCCAAAAGGAAGGACTCCGTTAGAGATGGCCAGGCGATTTTGAATACACGCCCGTAAAGTTCCTTTGTGCTCGGCAAAGGATGCTTCGTTCGCTGGGAATCACGAAGCAAATACTCCGGTTCGTATAATCTTCTGAATATGTTCAAAGTTTATCTCTCCTTGTGATATTTTGCGGGGGGATCTCGTCATACATGCAGCTTCGCTGCTTATTCCGCACATCTCTCGGATAACGCGCAATAAGCGCCAATAAAAAAACATAAAGATTAATCCCGCGTAAAAACCGGGATTAATCTCTATGTTTATTCCCTGTTGTGGTTTTCGCAGTTGGCGCAGTCTCCGCTGCAGCCCACGATGGGGGTGGGGTCGATACCCTGGCGTTTGCAGTAGTCTATAAGAGCGGATTTTATGGCTTCCTCAGCAAGGACGCTGCAGTGGATTTTTGCGGAAGGAAGCCCCTCAAGCGCCTCAACAACTACACTGTTTGTCAGCTTAAGAGCTTCTTCAATGCTCTTGCCCTTTACAAGCTCCGTAGCCATAGAGCTTGTGGCGACGGCGGCTCCGCAGCCATAGGTCTTGAACTTTATGTCCACAATGATATTGTCCTCAATCTTGAGAAATATCTTCATTATATCTCCGCACTTCATGTTGCCGACTACACCTACGCCGTCTGCGTCGGGAATTTCGCCCATGTTGCGGGGATTGGCGAAGTGATCCATTACCTTTTCGCTGTACATACCTTGTTTCCTTTCTATTTTATGTAATCATCCCAGACCGGCGACATGGCACGGAGCCTGTCAACAACCTGCGGCAGTTTTTCAAGAATATAGTCCACGTCCTCATCCGTTGAGTAATGACCCAGGGTAAACCTCAGGGAACCGTGAGCGATTTCGTGGGGCAGCCCTATAGCCATTAGCACATGTGAGGGGTCAAGGGAGCCTGTAGAACAGGCTGAACCTGTAGAGGCGGCGATTCCGAACATATCAAGCATCAGGATAAGGGATTCGCCCTCGATTGCCTCTATGCAGAAGCTGGCGTTGCCCGGCAGCCGCTGAGTGGGGTGGCCGGTAAGCCTTGTGTAGGGAATTTTCAGCACGCCCTCAACCAGACGGTTTCTCAGGGCGGTGACTCTCTCTTTTTCTTTTTCAAGTCCGGCTCCGGCGATCTCGCAGGCTTTTCCCAGTCCCACGATACCAGCCAGGTTCTCGGTGCCCGCTCTTCTTTTATTTTCCTGACCTCCGCCGTGGATAAGGGGAGGGCAGTATAGTCCGCGTCTTATATACATGGCGCCCGTGCCTTTGGGACCGTAGAGCTTGTGAGCGGACAGGGAGAGCATGTCGATGCCCATTTCTTTAACGTCAATTGCCACATGACCGACAGCCTGAACAGCGTCGGTGTGGAAGACGGCGCCACCCTCTCGGGTGATCTTCGCAAGCTCCGCTATTGGCTCGATGGTGCCTATCTCATTGTTCGCGAACATGACTGATACAACGCTTGTATCGCTCCGGATCGCCTTCTTCAGCGCCTCTGGAGATACAAGACCGTACTCGTCCACATCAAGGAGCGTTACTTCAAAGCCATCTTTCTTCAGAGCATCCAGGGTGTGGAGCACCGCATGGTGCTCGATTTTTGTAGATATAACGTGCTTTCCTTTTTTGGGGGCGACGAACCGGGCGTATACGCCGATACAGGTGTTGTCCGCCTCGCTCCCGCCGGAATTGAAGATTATTTCATTCGGTTCCGCTCCGATAAGGGCAGCTGCCTGTTCTCTTGCCTTTTCAATGGCGATTTTTGCCTCCCGTCCCAGGGAGTAGAGTGAGGAAGGGTTGCCGTAGTGGATGCTGAAGTATGGGTACATGGCTTCCAGGACCTCATCGGAAACCCTCGTGGTGGCGGCGTTGTCCGCATAAACCTTAAGAGTCATATTTTATGTTCATGGTACAGAAAAATATTTCGTACCTCTCCTTTCAAGGGGCTAAATACATTATAATAAGTATTCTAAGATATGATAGCATACTTTGAGAAAAAAATAAAGCCTAAATAGCACAAAATTATGCCTTGAATATATGAATGTTTGCACGAAAGCATAAATATGCCGCAACAGTGCCGAAAATAACGAAAACATAAAGAAAAGTGTTGACAATCCCTCATTTGTCATATATAATACATTGGTATCGTTAAATTAGGGCAGTATGCTGTTTTCCGGATCGCACGATTTCCGTGCCGATTCGTGGGATATATATAAAACATCGGGAGGTGTAAGGTTAATGAAGAGAACGTATCAGCCCAAAAAGCGTCAGCGCAGCCGTGAGCATGGCTTCCGCAAGAGAATGGCAACATCCAACGGCAGAAAAGTGCTGGCAAGAAGACGCGCTAAGGGCAGAGCTCGCCTGTCTTACTGATTTATAGCGGGCAATAAAGTGCGTTACACGATATCTTTAAAGAAAAACAGAGATTTTCGCAGGCTTTACAATTCTCCGAAGAACGCGGCGGGACCGTATGTAGCGGTCTACGTTCGACGCAACAGACAGAATGTCAACCGTCTCGGTATAACCGTAAGCACAAAGATCGGCAAAGCCGTAAAGCGCAACCGGGCAAGGAGAAGAATAAGAGAAGCGTATCGTCTCATGGAGGAAAGGCTCATACCGGGCTATGATATCGTAATCGTGGCGAGGGCAAAATGTCTTACGGTGCCGTTTTCTGCCCTCATGGAATCAATGGCGGAGCTTATTACAAAGCTTGGGGCGATGAAGAATGATAGCTGATATCCCGAAAAAGGCTCTTTTGGGAGCCATCCGGTTTTACAGGCATCATCTGTCTGCGCTCAAGCGGCATCCGACGTGCAGGTTTATACCCACATGCTCGGAGTACGCACTGGAGGCTGTCGAAAAGTACGGATTTTTAAAGGGAGGGCTCTTAGCTTTAAAGCGGATTCTGAAGTGTCATCCCTTTCATCCCGGAGGCTACGACCCGCTTCCTTAAGAGTATTAAATGTCAAAGAAACACAGGGAGGCTGCCCAATGCCTGAAAAGAACAAGGCAAACATCTGGAAGAGAGCACCGGTAATTATATTGCTGGCGCTGCTTTTGTGTACCGTCCTAACGTCCTGCTTTCAGAACGCCGACGGGACAACAACCAATATATTCGACCTGCTGATAGTAAAACCCTTCGCTTTCATCCTCAAGACCATATATCAGCTTGTACATTCCTACGGTCTTGCCATTATCATCTTCACGATACTTACGAAAATCCTGCTCCTGCCCCTTACCATAAAGTCAAAAAAGGGCATGATGGAGCAGCAGCGCATTGCTCCCAAGCTCAAGGAGCTTGAGAACAAATACAAAAACGACAAGCAGAAATACCAGGAGGAGATGACGAAGCTCTATCAGAAGGAAGGCATCAGCCCCATGGGAGGCTGTCTGCCTACTCTCATATCGCTTCCGATCATGTTGGGACTCTACTGGCCTATCAGCCAGCCTCTCACACATCTGATGAATCTCACAAAGGATCAGATTGCCGAGGTAACCGCAAGGCTGGGATTGACGACCACAGCTACGCATATGTCAGAAATGACCGTCGCGCAGGCTATATATGAGAACTTTGACAAGGTTAAGGACATCTCGGATAAAATCATCCCGATGAATTTTGATTTCCTCGGAGTGAACCTCGGCGCTATACCGTCCTTTACGCAGTTCAACGTTCTTTTCCTGCTCCCTATCATCTCCGGCGCCACAGCTTTTGCGCTTACAAAGCTTACAAACTGGCTTCAGTACAAATCAACCGGCGTAATGCCCCAGCAGGCAAACGGTATGATGACCTTCATAGGCCCGGTGATGTCCATCTGGATCGGCTTCAGCCTTCCCGTAGGACTTACCCTCTACTGGATAACAGGTAACCTTATTTCCATGCTCCAGGAGATACTGCTGACAAAATACTTTGACAAACTGAAGCTGAAAGAGGAAGAAAAAATAAAGTTCGGAGAGAGCGCAAAACAAAATAATAAAACCTCTAAGGGGGCCCATAAAAAATGATAAGAGTTGTCGAGGCAACAGGCAGGACTACAGAGGAAGCCGTCGCCGCCGCCCTTGAGCAGCTTAGCGACATCAACAGCTCTCTTACACAGTCCGATGTCCAGGTGGAGCTGCTGGAAAAAGCTAAAGCCGGCTTCTTCGGCATAGGCAGCACGCCTGCAAAAGTCAGGGTTACCTATACACTCACGACCGACGAGAGAGCGAAAGACTTTCTTGAGGGGCTGCTTGAGCATATGGGTGTTGAGGGTAAGGTTGAAGCAACCATGACCTCTGACGATACACTTGAAATGAACATTACCGGAGAGAACATGGGCGTCGTTATCGGCCGCAGAGGCGATACGCTGGATGCTCTTCAGTATATAACCTCCATCGCCGTAAACAGGGATGAGGACACACACATCAGGGTGTCTCTGGATACTGAGAACTACAGAAAAAAGCGCCAGGAATCCCTTGAGAAGCTGGCGGTCAAGGTGGCCGACAGGGTACTCAAGTATAAGAGGAGCGTAACTCTCGAGCCCATGAGCTCTTATGAGAGAAGAGTCATCCACTCCACGCTCCAGAGCTATAACGGAGTATCAACCTACTCTATGGGCAGCGAGCCTAACCGCAAGGTCGTGATCGCCATGGCAGGCGCCGGCAAAGGCGGAAGAAAGCGACAGAGGAAAGCTGTCAAGGAAGAAGAATAAGGAATGGCTCCTGCGCTGTTCCGAAGCGGGAGTTTTCCCGGTTCGGCAACGGCGCAGTTTTATTTGGAGGAGAGTCAAAATATGACAATCGCGGCTCTTGCTACCGCTCCTCAGCGGTCGGCTATCGGAGTTATAAGAATAAGTGGAAACGGCGCAAAAGATGTTATAAAACACGTATTCCGGCCGAAATACGGCAAAATAAGCGTTCGAAGGTTGACGCTGGGGTATCTTCTCTCTGCCTCGGGGGAACGCCTTGACGAGGTTCTGTGCGCCGTATTCGAGGCTCCCAATTCCTACACTGGAGAGGATATGGCGGAGCTCTACTGCCACGGTTCCCCGGGAGTGCTTGAGGGCGCTCTTAGAAGCATATTTGCCGCCGGAGCGAGACAGGCTTTGCCGGGAGAGTTTACGAAGCGGGCATTCCTCAACGGCAAGCTGGATCTTTCCCAGGCGGAGGCGGTGATTGAGCTTATCGACTCGGAAAGCGAGGCGGAGGCTGTAAATGCCGCAAAACATCTGGGAGGCACTTTCGGACAGAAGATAAAAAGCATCCGAGGGGAATTGATATCTCTGGAAGCCCATTTCTTCGCCCTTATCGACTATCCTGACGAGGATATCCCGGAGTTTTCCGGCTCGGAGGCGGAGAAAATCCTTGACAGAGCAGAAAAGGAACTTGATGCCCTCTGCCGCACCTTCCAGCGGGGCTCACTTCTTAGAGAGGGCATCCCCTGCGCTATCGCCGGCAGCGTAAACGCCGGAAAATCATCACTGTTAAACGCCCTTTCAGGTTTTGAGAGAAGCATCGTAACGGATATCCCCGGCACCACAAGGGACATCGTGGAGCAGAGAATAAGGATCGGGGGAGTGCTTCTCAATCTCCGTGACACGGCGGGGCTGAGGGATTCAAAGGACAGGGTGGAGAGCATCGGTATAGACAGAGCGAGAAAGGCGATTGACGAATCGGAGATTATTCTCCTTGTGTTCGACGGCTCGAGGGAGTTTGAGAGCGATGACGAAGCGCTTATCTCGAAATATTCTGGGAACAATAAGGTTATTTGCGTAATAAACAAGCAGGATATTGAAGTTATTATAGATAAAGACAGGATAAAAAGTCTTTTTGACACCGTTCTTGAGCTGTCTGCAGTCACGGGCGAGGGACTTCAGGAGTTGATTGATGAAATCGGACGGAGAATTAAGCCGGAGAAAAGCGACGAAGCCCTCGTGACGAACCCAAGATATATAGAATGTATGACAAGAGCTCTTGAGTGCATTAAGAGAGCGAAGGACAGCTGTATCCGAGGCGTGGGCTTTGACGGAGTAACCCTTGATGTTGAAGAAGCGGCAAGAATCTTAGGCGAGATAACGGGAGAGGAAACCTCCGCTCGAATAGTGGAAAACATTTTCGCCAGATTCTGTGTGGGGAAGTAACGGTACAGTGTTGAGATGAGTATCCCCAATATACTGCAGTGCAGACGCTGCTCTGCTGCTTGACGCATATATGCGTGACGCATGAATGCGTCAAGCATGAATGCGTCACGTATGTATGCATCGCACCCACAAACCCAAAAGAAAGGAAAAAACCATGAGATATAACGCAGGAGAATTTGATGTGGCGGTTATCGGAGCCGGACACGCGGGGATTGAGGCTGCTCTGGTCTGCGCAAGAATGGGACTTAAAACCCTATGCGCCACTATAAACCTGGATGCCGTAGGGAATCTGCCCTGCAACCCCTCCATAGGAGGCACCGCCAAAGGTCATCTCGTGCGTGAGCTTGACGCGCTGGGGGGCGAAATGGGAAGGGCGGCGGATCACACCTGCATACAGTTTCGTATGCTTAATCGGAGCAAGGGTCCTGCGGTATATTCACCCAGAGCTCAGGCGGACAGAGCCGCCTACAGACTATACATGAAAAACGCCCTTGAGTGCTGCGAGAACCTGTCGCTCAAGCAGGCGGAGATTGTGGAAATCCTCACCCGTGAGGAGAACGGCAAAAAGGCGGTGGATGGAGTAGTCACTCACATAGGAGCGATATACAAGGTCAAAGCCGCCATTGTCTGCACAGGCACATACCTGAAAAGCAAGATAATCATCGGAGATGTACAGTACGAATCGGGTCCTGACGGACTTTTCCCGGCGAACAAGCTCACCGACTGTCTGTGTAAGCTTGGGCTCCCTCTTGTGCGCTTCAAAACAGGCACACCCGCCAGAGTCAACGCCAGAAGCGTGGATTTTTCCGTTATGGAACTTCAGGAAGGGGATAAGGAGCAGGTTCGTTTCTCTTTTGATGAGAGCATACAGACAAAGAACACGGCTGTGTGCTATCTTACACATACAAACGAGGAAACGCATAAAATAATCAGGGAAAATCTCCACCGGTCACCCCTCTACTCGGGGCAGATTAAGGGCGTCGGCGTTCGCTACTGTCCCTCCATCGAGGACAAGGTGGTGCGCTTTGCGGACAAGGAACGCCATCCCTTATTTATGGAACCCATGGGGCTTGGAACTCAGGAGATGTACGTCCAGGGACTGAGCTCTTCCATGCCGGAGGATGTGCAAATGAGGATTATACGCTCCGTTAAGGGGCTTGAAAACGTTGAGGTTATGCGCCCCGCCTATGCCATAGAGTACGACTGCGTGGATCCCACTGCACTTTATCCCACCCTTGAGACGAAGCTCATCTCCGGACTATACGGAGCGGGTCAGTTTAACGGCACCTCTGGCTATGAGGAGGCGGCAGTTCAAGGCTTCATGGCGGGAGTAAACGCCGCTTGTAAGATTTTAGGCCGTGACAGCGTTATCATTGACCGCTCCCAGGCCTATATCGGTACCCTTATAGATGACCTTGTGACAAAGGGCACAAACGAGCCCTACAGAATGATGACCTCCCGCTCGGAGTACAGGCTTATCCTGCGGCAGGACAACGCGGACATACGCATGTCGGAGATAGGTCACTCACTGGGTCTTATATCCGATGAGCGGCATGAGCGGGTACTTAAGAAATACGAGACTGTGGAGGGGGAAAGGGAGAGGCTTGAAAAGACAAACATCCCCCCCTCGGCTAAACTTTCAAAGCTTCTGGAGGAGAAGAACAGCGCCCCGGTGACAACAGGCATCAAGCTTGCGGACCTTGTGCGCCGCCCGGAGCTTAAATATGACGAACTTAAGATAATTGATCCTGACAGGCCGGAGCTGTCCGATGAAATCCGGGAGCAGGTGGAAATATCTGTCAAGTACGAGGGATATATAAGGCGGCAAACCGCCCAGGCGGAGCAGTTCAAGAAAACCGAAAGCCGGAGAATCCCGGAGGATATAGACTATACAAAAATCAACGTGCTGAGGCTTGAAGCGAGACAGAAGCTTCAGAAGATACGCCCTGCCAACATCGGGCAGGCTTCCAGAATTTCCGGAGTAAGCCCCGCAGACATCGCCGCGCTGATGATATGGATTGAGCAGAGGAGGAAATAACGTGACACCTAAAGAGCTTCTGCTTTACGGCGCGAAGGAGTACGGTCTTGAGATGACAGACCTTGTTGCCGACAGGTTTATATGGTACTTTGGTTTGATTGAGGAGAAAAACGAAGTCATGAACCTCACTGCCATAAGAGATCCACATCAGGCGGTACGGCTTCATTTCCTTGATGCCCTTGCTATATCCGCAAACCTGAACCTTTCGGGACGGAGTGTCATAGACATCGGCTGCGGACTTGGCATCCCCGGCATGGCGCTGAAACTATACGATGATACAATCTCCCTGACGCTTCTTGACAGCCTGGGGAAGAGAATTGACTTCCTCCGGGAGGTTTGCGGCCTTTTAGGCGTTACGGCGGAGTGCGTCCACGCCAGAGCGGAGGAGTATGTCAAAGAGAAAAGAGAGTCCTTTGACGTGGCTGTATCAAGGGCGGTGGCAGAGCTAAACATTCTGTGTGAGCTGTCCCTTCCCTATGTGAAGGTTGGGGGAATATTCTGCGCCATGAAGGCTTCCGGAAGCGATGAGGAGATAGAGACCGCGGCGGGAGGAATAAAGACCCTTGGTGGAACGCTCCTTGATGTATTAAGCTACGAAATCCCCGACACGGACGTGACCCATAGGCTTGTGATAATAGAAAAGATACACTCGACAGACAGACGATATCCCCGTCAGTTTGCGAAAATCAGGCGAAAGCCGCTATAAAGGGAGGGGACAATGACAGAAATTCAGCTTGAGAGAATAAAGCTGCGGCAGATTACCCAGGAGGACTGGGATTTTCTGCTCATGCTTGAGTCGAGACCTGAATCGAATGAGTTTCAGAACATAAGGGAACCGGACGAGGATTATCTGCGGCTCCGGTTCGAATATTTCTTCGACTGCGCCGAGCATTTCCCCGAAGGTGGCTGCATCCGCTTCATTGTGGAGAAAGAGGGAGAGCCGATAGGTGATGTATCCCTTGTATGCACCTACTCCGATACAAGGGAATGGGAGCTGGGGTTCTCATTCCTGCGGGAGCACTGGGGCAACGGCTACGCCGCGGAGGCAGTGGAAGGGATAAAGGAATACGCCTTTCGCACATTGAACGCCCATCGACTTGTGATGAATATCCTCTACGACAACAAAAAAGCCATTGCCCTTGCGGAGCGCGCCGGCTTTACAAAGGAAGCCCATTTCAGGAAATCAAGCCTGATAGATGAGAAATGGCACGACGAGACCGTCTATGCTCTCCTGTCGTAATAATCGCAGAAAGGCCGCGACTTATCAATACAACAAACCACGAACGGAGGAATGAATTATGGAACACAAACTCATGTGCGGAGCGGGAAAAGCGGATATAACACCCCCTATCGGAACGATACTCTACGGCTACGCCCCGGGAAGACCGGCGGAGTCTGTAGGCGACAACCTTGAGGCTGTGGCAATCAAGCTCGTCAGCGGAGAAAACAGCGCTCTTCTCATCACCTGCACCATATGCTCCATGAACCCGGAGCTGGGAGCGAGACTTCGCGCCTCCGCGGGCAGCGCCGCAGGAGTTTCGTCGGAGAATGTAACCGTTACCTGCACACATACCCACTCCGGCCCCAACACGTCGATAAAATCCGGCTGGGGCGATGTGGATAACGACTACATAGAGAATATTCTCATACCCGGCGTCACCGCCGCGGCAGCCGAGGCAGCCGAGGTACGTCCCGCCTGGATGGGTGTAGCCGAGACGGAAAGCGACATCGGCATAAACCGCCGCGCCCTTACCGAGGACGGAAAAATCACACTGGGACAAAACCCCTGGGGTCCCAGAGACAAGAGAATGACAGTTGTCTCATTCAGAGATGCGGATAACAAGTGTATTGCCAACATGGTGCATTACTGCTGCCACTGCACAGCCTCCGCCATGAACAAGGAGATTACCCGTGACTGGGCAGGCGTAATGACGGACATGCTTGAGGAGGAGACAGGCGGCATAACAGGCTTCTACGCAGGCAACGAGGGTGACCAGGGCCCGAATCTCCCCAACGGCAAGACGACCGGCAACTACAAAATGGCGCTGCAGCTGGGCGCAAGGGCAGGCATTGACGCGGTGAGAGCTTACAAATCCATAAAGGACTGGCAGGACGCCCCTATCAAGGTGCTGCACGGCACAATCGAAGTCCCCTACGATCCTCTTCCATCCAGAGAGAAGGCGGAGGAAGAGCTTAAAAAACTGGGCGCCATTGAGGAGATTTATGCCCAGCGCCGCTTCAGCGATGTAAACGACCATATCCACTGGACAAATGTAATCGCCGAACACGACTCCGGTAAACCTCCGAAGACGAGCTGGAAATTTGAACAGAACATAACGGTCATCGGCCCCTGCGCCTTTATCCCCTGCCCCTTTGAGGCGTTTGTGGAGATAGGTCTGAGACTGCGTCGGCACAGCCCCTACGGCTACACGATGCAGCTGTGCAATACCCACGGAAGCTACGCTTATCTGCCCACCTTAGGCGATATGGAGCGTGGCGGCTATGAGGTATGGCACTTCCTGCTGGCGATGCGCACTACGTACAATCTCCCCCGCCGCACGGACGATTTTTGGGTAAAGCAGAATCTTGAAATCATGAGAGAAGGCTGCAATAGGAGGTAACCTCATATGTATAAAATCATGGTAATCGGCGGTCACGCCGGAGATGAGGAGATAATGGCGGGCACGCTCTGCCATAAATATGCTTCAAGAGGTCATAAGGTACGTTTTATTTCCCTCACCGCAGGCCAGGGGGGACACCCCACCCTTCCCGCTGAAGTCTATGTGGTGCAAAAAACCGAGGAAGCCATGGCCGCAGCAGCGGACATAGGCGCGGAGAGGGTGATATTCCCCTTCTCTGATGGAAGCCTTGAAATATCTATGCAGGTGCAGAGGATGATCGCGGATGAGATAATCTCTTTCCGCCCGGATGTTATTATCACCCACTGGAGGGGAAGTATCCACAGAGACCACATCGCCGCATATTACAACACACAGTACGCCATAGAAATAGCTGCCCCGGAGTACAAGGTGCCGCAGGTGTTCTACGGCGACAACATAGAGGATCCACACGAGTACGACGCCAATGTGGTGTTGGAGACGAATGAAAAGGACGAGGAAGCATGGGGAAAAGCCTGCCGTGAGTATGAAATGGTGCGCAAGTGCTTCTATAAATTCGACTATGTGCGCTACTACACAGGGCTTCATATTGTGAGAGGTCAGCTGACGGGACGTATGTACGAATACGGCTGCGGTCTGATGCGTGACCCGGGCTACGGCTTCTTCGCCTCGGAGCGGGGAGGCTCCATACCGGGGCTTGAGCTGTAGGAGGAAGAAATATGATTACTGTCCGCAACTACAGGGGAAGCGACACGGCGCTGCTGCCGGAAATCTGGAACCGGGCGCTATATAACGACATGGTAAGCCGTGAGCACTTTATACGCAAGCTTCTGATGGACATAAACTTCGTCCCCGCCGGCTTAATCATAGCGGAGGACGGAGAGAGAATCGCGGGCTTTATAAGCTGTGTTCGCAGGTATACCATATTCAACCGGGGAGCGGATCTGGAGCGGGGAACAGGGTATATAAACGCCTTTGTCATCGACCCCGATTACGATACCGCACTGGTGGGAAACATGCTCATAGACGCCGAGGAGGAATATTTCAGAGGAAAAGGCGTAAAGAGGGTGACAATGGGATACTATCCCATCTATTTTACTCAGGGCATAAACGAGGAGACAAACCCGGACTATGTGAAGCTCTTTGAGTCCCGGGGCTATAAAGGCGCGCGCTCATATGCCCAGGATATCGACCTGACAAAGTACAGTGTCCCGGAAAGAATAAATGAAAAGCGCGCAGCTTTGGAGGAAAAGGGATTCTATATCGGAGCGCTGAAGGACGAATATATCGTGTCGTTTCTGGATATAGATCAGCCTTTCAGCAGTCCCAGCTGGTCCTTTGAGTTCCGGGAGCGGCTGATAAGGAACCTTGACCTTGAGAGCGTGAGGGTCTGCGCCCTTGACGGCAGAGTGGTGGGCGCCTGCGCCTTCGGAGACCCCAACAGTTCCCCTGAGCGCTTCGGTCCTTTCGGTGTGGACGATGAGTTTCAGGGCATGGGCATCGGCTCGGTGCTTTTGTCGGACGCTCTGGTTGAAATGAAGAGACGGTCTCTCCACAACGCCTGGACACAGTGGACCTCCGGCTCTTCAGGCGGCGCCGCCGGAACGGTATACAGCCGCGCCGGTTTCCGTGAGTCAAAATCCTTTCTTACATTCGGAAAAACACTTGATTAATATGGAAAACAAGGTGCTGCAGCGATTTTTTGTTTCACTGCAGCACCTTTTGCGTATAATCCCCCTCTGGAGCATAGCGCTTGACGCTTGAATGTGTGACGCATTCATGCGTCAAGCAACACCGACTGCCCGCGTTTTTCGTCTTGAAATCGGGGCGCACATGTAGTATAATCATATTGAGAGATATTATTTACCCTGATATTTACAATAAACTACTATACAAGGAGTTGAAATACAGTGGCTAATGAATATTGGAAGCATTTCAAATCCGGCACTGACATACGCGGTATCGCCATGGAGGGAGTAGAAGGTCAGCATATCGATCTGATCGATGAGGTTATCTCCCGTCTGGGTACCTCCTTTATTCTGTGGCTTTCGGAGAAAACCGGCAAAAAGTCAACGGAGCTCACCGTTTCCGTGGGACGTGACAGCCGTCTTTCCGGTCCCCGTATAGCTGCGGCTTTGATTGGTGCCCTTAAAGCCTCCGGCGCGAGGGTGCTCAACTGCGGCCTCTCCTCCACGCCGGCTATGTTTATGACCACTATCGACCTTAACTGCGACGGCGCGGTACAGATTACCGCCAGCCATCACCCCTGGAACCGCAACGGGCTTAAATTTTTTGTCTCCTCCGGCGGACTGGAGAGCTCCGACATATCCGCAATTCTAGACCTTGCCCAGGCGGGTACTGAATGTACAGCCGAGGGCGGCACGGTGGAAGAGATTGACTACATGGAGACCTACAGCGCCCATCTCCGCAAGATGATTTCCGACGGCGTAGGCGGAAACCTTGAAGGCTTCCACGTAGTGGTGGACGCGGGAAACGGCGCCGGCGGCTTCTATGTTGAGCGGGTGCTTAAACCTCTGGGAGCGGACACCTCCGGAAGCCAGTTCCTTGAACCTGACGGCAGCTTCCCCAACCACGTCCCCAACCCGGAAAACGAAGAAGCGATGAATTCGGTCTGTGAGGCTGTGAAAAATTCCGGAGCTGACCTGGGTATCATATTCGATACCGACGTGGACAGAGCCGGCTGCGTAGACCAGCATGGCAGGGAGATCAACCGCAACCGCCTTATCGCCCTTGCGTCTGTTATCGCCCTTGAGGGCAACGAAGGCGGCACTATAGTCACCGACTCCATCACCTCCACAGGGCTGAAAACCTTCATAGAGCAGGAGCTTGGCGGCGTCCACTGCCGTTTCAAGAGAGGCTACAAAAACGTTATCAACGAGGCGATACGCCTTAATAACGAAGGCATAAACGCCCCACTCGCCATTGAGACCTCCGGTCACGCGGCTCTGAGGGAGAACTACTTTTTGGACGACGGAGCATATCTTGCCACAAAGATACTCATCAAAGCCGCTCTTCTCCGCAAGGAGGGAAAAAGCATTGACAGCCTTATCGAGAAGCTTGCGGAGCCTTTGGAGAGCACAGAACTCCGTTTCGCTATCACCGAGCCGGACTTCAAGACAAGGGGACAGGAGATTCTTTCCTCCCTTGAGAGTTATGCTGTTAAAGAAGGCTGGATTCTTGCGAATGACAGCCGCGAAGGCGTTCGCGCTACCATCGGTAAGGGCTGGTTCCTTCTGCGCATGAGCGTACACGATCCCGTTATGCCCATGAACATCGAAAGCGATGAGCCTGGAGGCTGTGAGGCGATCGCGAGGAAGCTCCTTGAGTTCCTTGAAACCCAAAAGGGTATTGACATAGCGCCTCTGAAGAAATATCTCGCGTAAAAAATAAGAAAAGGGCTGCAGCGAAACAAAAATTCGCTGCAGCCCCTTTGAAATTATATGAGTTATCTTATGCCGTAGTGTTCGATGATATAGTCCATATCTTTGTCGCCGCGGCCGGAGAGGTTAATGAGGATGGAGCCTCTGCCGATCTCCTTTGCCAGCTTCATACCGTAAGCAACGGCGTGGGCGCTTTCAATGGCGGGGATAATACCCTCAAGGCGGGAAAGGGCGAAGAAAGCGTCAATTGAGTCGTTATCGTCGATGACATCGTACTTGACTCTGCCCAGGTCGTGGAGGAACGCGTGTTCCGGGCCGGAGGAGGGGTAGTCGAGACCGCTGGCAACGGAGTATACCGGAGCAGGCTCCCCGTCTTCGTCCTTAAGCATGATGGAGTTAAAGCCATGCATAACGCCTTCGCTGCCGTATGTTATGCTGGCGGCATGGTCACCCAGCTTGGGACCTCTGCCCAGAGGCTCTACGCCGTAGATGTCAACGGGGTCGTTGAGGAAGCCGGAGAAGATACCCATGGAGTTGGAGCCGCCGCCCACGCAGGCCACGACCGCGTCGGGGAGCTCTCCTGTCATGGACAGGAACTGCTCTCTTGCTTCAACGCCCACCACAGCCTGGAAGTCACGCACCATCATGGGGAAGGGATGGGGGCCTACAACGGAGCCGATGCAGTAGATGCAGTCCTTATACTCGTTGGCGTAGGCTTCAAATGCGGCGTCAACCGCTTCTTTCAGTGTCTGGAGTCCCTCGGTGACCTCAATCACGTTGGCGCCGAGAATCTTCATTCTCGCCACGTTTGGAGCCTGTTTCTTTATGTCCACCGAGCCCATGTAAATATCACACTTAAGGCCGAAGTAAGCGGCGGCGGTGGCAAGAGCCACGCCATGCTGGCCGGCGCCTGTCTCGGCGATGACCTTATGCTTGCCCATGTATTTGGCGAGCAGCACCTCACCCATGCAGTGGTTGAGCTTGTGGGCACCGGAGTGGTTCAGATCCTCACGCTTTACATAGAGCTGAGCGTTGCCCAAAGTGCCGGAAAGGCGCTCAAGGTAAGAGATTGGGGTGGGGCGGCCTTGGAACTCACGGCGGATCTTTCGGAGCTCTGAAATAAACTTGCTTGACTTGCAGATTGTATAGTATGCATCGGTGATTTCATCCATGGCGGCTTTCAGATTGTAGGGAATATAAGCTCCGCCGTATTTTCCGTAGTAACCGTTTTTGTCGGGGTAATTCTTAAAGTATGTATCGAAGTTGATTCCGTTGTAATTCATTGTATTTGTCTCCTTTAATATTTTTTATGTTTGCGGAAAAATCCGCGGTGTTTTTAAGATGTGTCTGCAGGGTTTTCCTCCCCTGCGTCCGGGAGATTGCGCTTCTCTGCCTTATAGGCGGCAATAATCAATACATCATAGGCTTTCGCCATCGTCTTGTCATTAAAAACATATCATTTTCCTCCTGAAAAAGTAGTAAAAAAACGTCCCTGACTGAGATATCTCAGTCAAGGACGAATAAAAACTTATCCGCGGTGCCACCTTGATTCACGATATATCGTGCTCCTTTGAGGGATACCAACATATCCCCGACAACTGACGTATGTCTTCACGTCGCAGAGTACTCTGCCAAAAAGCATTTGATCTGCGCCCTCAGCGGTCCATTTGACGGTTTGTTTTCTGCCCGGTTCTCAGCTTTGCCGGACTCTCTGTGAGAGCATCGCCGCCGTTATCTCCGCTTCAACGGTTTATCTATGCGTGAATTATAGCATGGCAAAATCGATTTGTCAAGGGTTATTTTTAATTAATTACAGGAATTTCTACCGGAGCGCCCCCCTGCACTGCCGATTCGTGGGCAAGGAAGCCGGGGATGGATATTCTGATGCCCATATCCACATCAATGGGAGGCGTTGTGTCCTCAACGATACACTTTACGAAGTCGAGCATCATCTTCCTGTCCGCGCCGCCGTGTCCGCCGTCCGCCTCGCCGGGGAAGCGAAGCGTTACGGGGATGTCGATCTTTTCATTGAAAGTGCCGGGAATATCGTCAAACTGAGCAAAGGAATGGGCTTCGCTCAGGCTCTTGATCCTGTCGGTCTCGATGGATCCCTTTGTGCCGAACAGACGGAAGTTGTGGTCGGGACGGGTAAAGGAGCCGAAGTTCACAAGGATTTTGATAACAGCGCCCTTTGCTGTCTTGAAGAGAGCGACGCCGCACTGGGATTCAGTCTTGTAGGGGTTGTAAACCACGTCGGACTCCATACATGTTACGCTGACAACATTATCGTCCATGATATAAAGCAGGGGACCCAAGTCGTGGGTGAGATACTTGATTGCGGGTAGGGTAGTTCTCCAGTGAGAAAGTGGGAAATTTTCCTTCTTGTACTTGCGGTAATCTGACGGATGGAGATACTCGGCTTCGGCATATACAGCCTGACCGAACTTCCCGTTGGCGTACATCTCCTTCCAGGCCTTAATGAATGCCCAGTAGAAGCAGTTCTCGCCTGCCATGTACTTGAGTTCGGGATGAGCGTTGACCGCGTCCTTCAGGATACGGGCTTCCTCAAGGGAGTTGACAGCCGGAATCTCGCTTATGACGTGTTTTCCCGCGTCCAGAGCCTTCACGACAAAGGGCACGTGGCACACGGCATCGGTGGCGACGAAGATAGCCTCGAAGTCGCCCTTCAGCATCTCATCAAAGTCGGTATAGCTTGTGACTCCCTCATAGTCACGCTTTTTGAGATCTTTTTCCGCCGCCGAAAGCTTATCCGGGTTGTTGTCGCATATGGCGGTCAGGCGCACGTTGTCGCAGTCAAGCACTTGGGACATGACTCCGTAGCCCCGTCCCAGACCGATAACGCCCATTTTTACAACTCTTTTATCCATTGCTTGAACATCTCCTTTAATATTTTATCACGAAAACGGACCAATTACGACCGGAAGGGCTTCATATCTCTGTCGTATACCTCTGTTCGTCTGTAAGAGACGAATTCGATGTCCGTTTCCGGGACATATTTTTCAATTGTCCTGATTATATACTCCGGGTTCAGGGTCTTAGCTCCCGTGGTGAGAAGCACAGAGAGTTTTGCTCCATTCTCAGTCTTTTGACAGGAGAGCCCCTTTATGTAGTCTGTTACGTCAACCTCGCTCTCCCCGGACTTGGAGCGCTTCATTATCATAACGCCCTTGCGCTCAAACAGCGCGGACACAGCTTCGGTATCAATGACGCCCTCCGCCTCAATATCGTAGGAGACATATTCAATATGCTTTGGAGCCCTGACACGTACGAATACACTCATCACTGTTATTCCCTCAGGAAGCGCCCGGTTCAGATCGAAAATGAACGTGTTTGAAACCCTGTCGCTCTCCAGATCGAAGTCCAGAAGCTCGCACACGCTTTCAAAACAGGTGGGCAGGGGAAGAGCGATGGACAGATAGGGGTGGGGGTTGAAGCCTTCGGTGAAAGATACGGGGATCTCCGCTCTTGCGAAGGAGCGGCGGAACACCTGCATTGTGTCAAGATGAGACATATACTTTGCTTTGCCTGTTATTTCATACAAAAGCCTCAGCTTAAGCATCACACATTCCTCCTCCCAAAAGCTCCATCGCCCCGCACATAGAGCATTCCGTGCGGCAGTCCGGGGACACAATACCCTCCATTGCCCTGTCATATTCTTTTCTAAGATGCTCTCTTGTGACTCCGTTGTAGATATGCTCCCAAGGGAAGACCTCGTCCTTTTCCCTCTCCCGGCAGGCATAGAAGTTCATATCAAGATTTGCCTCGGCGAAGCACTCTCTCCAAAACGAGGGACGGAAATGTTCGTCCCAGGCATCGAACCTGACACCTTTGCGCCAGGCAAGCTCAATAACATCAGAGATTTTTCTGTCGCCTCTTGCCATTACACCTTCAAGATGGCTGACCTCCGCGTCGTGGTAATTGAAGGTAACATTTTTTATCTTCATTTTAGACACAAGAAAAGATTGTTTTCTCTTGAGCTCCTCGAGACTGTCCTGGGCACACCACTGGAAAGGCGTGCCAGGCTTGGGAACAAAGCTGGCGGTGCCGATAGTTATGGTCACGCCTCTTGTCTTCTTCACTGAGCTCTCACGCCATGTATACAGTACCTTCTGAGCAAGGGTTGCGATGCCTTCAAGATCCTCGTCCGTCTCCGTCGGGAGACCTATCATAAAATATAGCTTTACGGAGTTGTAGCCCGCCCTGAAGGCGATGGCGCAGGCGTTCAGAAGATCCTGCTCCGTAATATTCTTGTTTATTACGTCCCTGAGACGCTGGGTCCCCGCCTCGGGAGCGAAGGTGAGGCCGGTTCTTCGCACCGCCTGGAGGCGCTGCATAAGTTCCATGGAGAAGTTGTCGGCTCTCTGGGAAGGGAGAGCGATGGAGATGTGCCTTTCGCGGCACCAGTCGATAAGCTCGTCTACCAGCTCTTTTAGCTGCTTGTAGTCACTGGTGGAAAGGCTTGTCAGGGATATCTCCTCATAGCCCGTGTTCTCTGCCAGAGTTTTCGCCTGTCTCGCAAGAGTTGCAGCTTTCTTTTCCCTTATGGGACGGTAAGTGTGGCCTGCCTGACAGAAGCGGCAGCCGCGGATACAGCCTCTCTGAACCTCCACCATGACTCTGTCGTGGATCACCTCCGTAGAGGGTACAACGAAGCTGTCAGGGTAATATACGTTATCAAAGTCCGTGATTATACGCTTTGTAATAATGTTCTTTGCGTCCCCGGAGGGCGTTACGCTCTTTACGGTACCATCGTCGTTATAAAGGACAGTGTACATTGAGGGGACATACACTCCCTCAAGCTCTGAAGCCCGGCGGAGAAGCTCAGACTTTGTTATATCCTCCTGCTTCCCCTGCTTCATGAGTTCCATAAGCTCTACGGACACCTCTTCGCCCTCTCCTATAACGAAAAGGTCGATAAAGTCGGCGATAGGCTCGGGGTTGCAGGTACAGGGACCTCCGGCGATGACAAGAGGACAGGAGTTGTCTCTGTCCTTTGACTTGACGGGAAGCCCTGCCAGATCCAGCATATTGAGTATATTTGTATAGCACAGCTCGTACTGTATTGTGAACGCCACGCAGTCGAAGTCGCGGATGCTGTCCCGGCTCTCCAGACCGAAGAGGGGGATATTGTTTTCTCTCATAAGTTCCTCCATATCCGGCCAGGGAGCAAAACAGCGCTCGCACCAGACATAGGGGAGAGAATTGTAAAGCGAGTAGAGGATTTTCATGCCGAGATGCGACATGCCCACCTCATACACGTCGGGGAAGCAAAACGCCACCCGCAGCTCCACCGAGGAACGGGCTTTGACGACTGAGCCGTACTCACCTCCGCAGTAGCGGGCAGGTTTTCTGACCCGGGGTAAAAACTTTGAAAGCATAGAACGCACCTCTTAAAATTGATTTCCCTTGAAGCCGCTTTCCGGCGGGATATAATCTCCAAAGTAGGAGGAGAAATCGAGACCCAGAGCCTCACAAAGTTCCTTGACCTCCACCATGGTGTTGTCGTTGACTGGAATGCCGTTTGCCATTCTCTCGGCGACCGCCTCTATCTCCTTTTCTCCGTGGGTGTAAATCCTTGTCTGTCCCTCCGCTTTTGGGGACTCCCTCATCTCCCGGAGAAACTCAGAGAGGTGAGCCTTTATCTGCTCCGGGTCTCCGAAGAGAGCGGGGTTTATGGCAAGGAAGAAATGGCAGATGCCTCCCCTGCCTTCAGTCATTGTATGGTTGGAGGTCTGGCCTCCGGAGAGTATGGCGGAGAGGATTTCGCAAAGCATGCCGTAGCCATAGCCCTTGTGGCTGCCCAGTTCCTCTGTGCTGCCTCCCAAAGGCACAATGCCGCCGCCGGATTTGTTGGTGATGTTTGTAAGCACATCGTCCGCGTCGGTGGAGGGGTGACCGTTTTTATCTATCGCCCAGCCTTCGGGCAAAGGCTCAGAGAGCTTATTGTATATCTCCAACTTGCCCCTTGTGACAACGGTTGTGGAGGCGTCGAAGAAGAAATTATAAGGTTCCGCCGGCATTGATACAGCGATGGGGTTACTTCCCAGCATGGCTTTTCTTCCGAAGGTGGGCACCATGATGGCGGCGCTGTTTGTGCAGGACATGCCCAGAAGCCCTTCGGCGCAGGCGAGATTAGCATAGTATCCGGCGATGCCGTAATGGTTTGAGTTTCTCACCGAAACGGCGCCGATACCCGTAGTTTTCGCCTTGCTTATTGCCATTGTCATGGCCTTATGACCTATAAGCTGCCCCATGCCGTCATGACCGTCGATGACGGCGGAGACAGGTGTCTCATGCACTACCTCAGGGACCGCGTCCACCTTTATCATGCCCCGCTCAATGCTCTTGTGATAGCGTACCATACGCTGCATGCCGTGGCTTTCAATGCCGTAAAGGTCGCTTAAGAGCAGCACATCGGTTATTATCTCCGCATCTTCTCCCGAAAAACCGAAGCGGCTGAAGGCGTCCCGGCACAATGAGAGAAGAGTGTCATATTTCCAGAATTGATAGCCCATATTATCCACCGTACTTTCATACCAGTCTAGTATTAAATTATACATCAATTTTCCCTGTTTATCAAAACAAAAACGAAATAAATGATATATCTGTATATCTGTCCTTTATTGACTTTACGGGAAGCGAGAGGTATACTATATACAGGATTAAAAATCTAAAAAAGGAGCGTGTTGACAATGGCGGGTAAACTTAAAA
>JAAZBA010000019.1 GCA_012514045.1 Clostridiales bacterium
CGATTGTGTCCGTTTTTTGCTTTTTAACAGGTATATTCCTGTCGTTCATTTTATCTCTTCCCACAGGTGCTTGTATTGTTGTGGTAAGCCTAATCTGCTATGTTTTGTTTTACGCAATTGATTTTGCAAAACGAGTGATATAAATGTTGAAAAATTACCTATAAAAGTATATAATACTTTTATTACAGACACAGTGAGGTTATTTTATGAATATTCTTGTTTGTATAAAACAGGTACCTGGGACTACAAACGTGGAAGTAGATCCTGTAACTGGAGTGCTCAAACGCGACGGTGTACAGAGTAAGCTTAATCCCTATGATCTATATGCAATAGAGACAGCTCTTACGCTTCGTGAAAGCTACGGCGGTACAGTGGACACCATTACGATGGGACCGGATCAAGCAAAAAGTGTAATTCTTGAAAGTATATACATGGGTGTAGACGGCGGCACCGTTGTTTCCGACAGAAGATTTGCCGGTTCCGATGTACTTGCCACAAGCTATACACTTGCTCAGGCAATAAAAGTGACGAATAAATCCTATGACATAATTCTCTGTGGCAAGCAGACCACCGATGGAGATACAGCTCAGGTGGGAAGCGAGCTGGCGGAGCTTCTGTCTATTCCCCATATAACATATGTAAACAGTATAGTTTCCGTTTCCGATAGGTATATCACCGTTAGAAGTGGAAATGAATACTCTGTCATTACATCAAAAATTGCTCTCCCCTGCCTTATCTGTGTGGACAGTGACATAAACACCCCCCGCCTTCCTTCTTATAAGAGAAAAAAATATACGGATGACAATATTGTGCGATTTATGTCCCTCGACAACTTTGCGGACAGGGATGAATCGCACTACGGACTCAAGGGCTCGGCTACCCAGGTTGAACGTGTTTTCTCTCCGGATAAGAAAAAGGAGAAAACAATGATTGAAGGTACAAGCAGTCAGCTTTCGGATTCTCTCTATGAGCTTCTGAAGGACAAGAAATTCATATAATTTTACATGGAGGGAAAAATGTCTGGGTTGAAGATTCATCAATCAAGAATTAATGATGAGCTGGCAAAAGAACTTATTAATGTGTGCCCATTCGGAGCACTTAGCTATGAAAAAGGTGAGCTTTCGGTAAATGCCGCTTGCAAGATGTGTAAGCTTTGTATTAAAAAGTCCGGTGGTGCCATTACTCTTGAAGAGACCAAGGCGTCAACTGATAAGGATAAATGGCGAGGAATTGCAGTCTATGCCGATATAATGGAAGGAAAGCTCCATGATGTAACCCTTGAGCTTATATCAAAAGCAAGAGAGCTTGCAAAAGTTATAAAACATCCAGTTTACGCTATTGTTATAGGCTATGATACAAAGAATCATGTGGATACTCTCTTGAGCTACGGCACCGACAAGGTATTTGTCTACGAAGATGAAATATTGAAAGATTTTGACTGTCTTCGCTATTCTGATTTATTTGAGGATTTCATCAACAGAGTTAAGCCTTCTTCAATTCTTGTAGGCGCCACAAACAACGGCAGAACTTTGGCTCCCCGTGTTGCAGCAAGATTTCGTACGGGTTTAACCGCGGACTGTACAGTACTTGAGATGAAGGAAAATACTGATCTTGTGCAGATACGGCCAGCCTTTGGTGGAAATATAATGGCTCAGATTATAACACCTAACACAAGACCACAATTCTGTACGGTACGGTACAAGATTTTCAAGAAAACAAAGCCGGATAGTTTCTCCGGCGAAGCTATATATCTTGACATCCCCGAAAAAGCGTATGAGTCCCCTATCGAAGTATTAAACTCCGAGAAAAAGCCGAAAACCATTGATATTTCTGAAGCGGATATCATAGTAGCGGCAGGTAGAGGCATAAAGAGTAAGACAGATATCGCATTGCTTGAGGAGTTAGCTAACCTTTTAGGTGCCCAGCTTGCTTGTACCCGTCCCCTTGTTGAAAATGGCATGTTTGATCCAAGGCGTCAAATAGGGCTATCAGGCAGAACAGTAAACGCAAAGCTGATAATAACTGTCGGCGTATCCGGTTCGGTACAATTTGCAGCCGGCATGAAAGGCTCGGAATGTATTGTTGCCATCAATTCAGATCCTTTTGCCCAGATTTTTAACATTGCCCATTATGGTTATGTTGGTGATCTCTATGAGATTGTTCCTATGCTGATTGAAAAGATAAAAAACGGGGGCGCCACGAATGTATAAAAAAGTTTATGCTAACGATATAGATTATCTAAAAAGAATAGCACCGGGAAGAGTTTTCTGCGATGATGAGATAAACGAGGACTACAATCATGACGAACTCAGTGGAATAAACCACGCTCCTGAGGTGCTTATAAAGATCAAAACCACAGAAGAAGCGAGTGAGATAATGAGATACGCGAACGAGAACAGGATTCCTGTGGTTGTTCGCGGCTCCGGTACAGGGCTTGTAGGCGGTAGTGTTGCTATAAAGGGCGGTATAATGATTGAAACAACACTAATGAACCATATTCTCGAGCTTGACGAAGATAATCTTACTGTAACCGTTGAGCCAGGTGTACTGCTTATGGAGCTTTCCGAATATGTTGAAAACCGTGGCTTCTTCTATCCTCCCGATCCCGGAGAGAAGTCTGCCACAATCGGAGGTAATATTTCTACAAACGCCGGAGGAATGAGAGCTGTAAAATATGGTGTAACAAGAGACTATATACGTGGTC
>JAAZBA010000022.1 GCA_012514045.1 Clostridiales bacterium
TTCGCACTCCGATAACGGGCAAGACTCCATACTGAAAGGACCGATAATTGCGGATATCCTGGGAATTACAGAGGAAAATCTTCATCCGTTTGTACGATAAACTATTTTACAATATAAAACCGTATTAAATCGCCAAAAAGCGGTCTAATAAATATTATTATATTAATGGAGGTAACACAATGAAAAAGTTGCTCTGCCTGTTGCTTGCCACCCTCATGATTCTATCCATGTTCGCGGCTTGCAGCAAACCCGCAAAAGACTCAAGCACCGGCGACACAAGTTCATCTTCTTCCGAAAAGAAGGAAGAACCTAAGAAGGAAGAAACCAAAAAAGAAGAACCTAAGAAGGAAGAAACCAAGAAAGAAGATAAAAAGGAAGAGCCTAAGAAAGAAGAAGCAAAGACAGAAGAAAAGTCTCTTGTCAACACGGATATGATGTTACCCGTAACAAAAGAAGAAGTCGAGATGGATATTCTTGTCCGTCTTACAACAGACTCCGCCGAGCCTGAAGAAATTTGGTTCTGGCAGTATTATCAGCGCAAAACAAACGTCAAATGGGACTTTGTAACCGTTCTTGACAGTGCCTGGGGTGAGCGTAAGCCCATCATGATGGCGACCGGAGACTATCCCGGAACAATCCTCATTTCTGACGCTTTCACAAACAACGAAATCAACAATTTTGGCAAGGATGGCACATTTATAGCCCTCAACGACTATATTGACGATTATGGTTATAACATGACACAGCGCTTTAATGAATTCCCGGATGCCAAAGCAGCCATGACTTGCCCGGACGGCAATATTTACGCCCTTGCGAAGATCGGTCCCACATATTTAGGATCTATAAATGCCAACATCAATGCTGTGTGGTTGGAAAAGTTAGGTCTTGACTTGCCTACAACCCTTGATGAGTTCTATGATGTCCTCAAGGCCTTCAAAGGCATGGGCGATGTTAACGGCGATGGCATTGAAAACGAAATACCCTGGGGTGCCAGATGGGAAAATGGGCAGAACCGCGGCGTTATCCTCAATGCCTTGGGGCTGGTAACAAATGGAGATATTGGCAACGGTGTAGCTATTAAACCTGATGGTTCAGCTTGCTATTTCCCGATGCAGCAAGAATATCTCAAATATATTGAATACGCAAACAAGCTCTACACAGAAGGGCTTATCGATCCCGATGCTTTCACAATCACAGAGGAGGAGCTCGTCGCAAAAGGACAGCTTCAAACAATTGGCTTCATGGCTGCAACTCCCAGATACTACACGGCTGAAGGTGGGTGGGAGGAGTACACCTATATCATTCCGATGACAGAGAATAAAGGCGACAGACCCGTATGGTTCAAGTCCTCATATACATACAGTCCCACATTCTTTGTAACCGACGCCTGCGAATATCCCGAGGTTGCCGTCCGCTGGATTGATATCTTCTACACAGCCGAGCACTCTGCACTTGCCGGCTACGGCCCGAACCGTAACGATCCTGACCAGATGGAAGGTTGGGAAGATACATTTATCGGTTGGATTGCCGTTGACAAACCCAACGAGAATATGATCTGGACAATGGGCGACCCCGGAACAGCCACATATGTTTCGCTTTCATTTTCCGATGAGAAAGGCGTTCCTTTCCGTCCGGCTGACATGAGCACAGTTCAGCTTCGCAACATGTACATGCTCCCTTGGGCATCCGCGCATATCTTCATGATGGGTGACGAGTGGTTCTATACAGAGAACGGCTGGGCAATAACAGCTTATACGAACGATTTTTCCGGAACAACAGAAGCCATTTGGCGTAAGTCATTTGTTGAGAACGCCAAAGAATATCAAGTGCTCGGTTACCCGTCCATGGTATTCTATAACGACGAGGAGTCGGAGTTCATCAACGAAAACCTCACCCTTATCACAGACTACGCCAAGGCTGAGGAAGCCAAGTTTATCACAGGCGCTCGTCCTCTCAGCGAGTTCAATGATTACATCGAACAGCTCAAGAACCTCCGCGCCGATGAGTATGATGAGATCCTTTATAACTACTACGAGAGATATAAGGCGTCCCTGAATTAAGAAAAGACTAAAGCATAGAATCTTACTTAAGGGCGGAGAGGCAAAAGTAAACTGCCTTTCCGCCCCTTATGCTTGTAAGAAAGCAAGGTTTGTAGTAGAATATACACGTAAGCAAAAGGTAGGTTACGGTTTTACAAGGCGGGAAGAAGCATGAAAAAGAAACATAAAAACGAAAGAAGACGATTAAGCCGGGGGTTTCTCTATAGACTGGCGTCAACCTTTCTTGCCGGCGCTTTTATTCCGCTGCTGCTTTTTAGCTGGTTTTTTGTCAACAGCGCCTATACCGAAATCATCGAACAAAACGATAAATACTACAGAACTCTGGCTGTGGGAATGCGGGAAAGTTTCTGTGAACAGCTGACGGCGATGAAGGAGACATCCTCAAGGATGGCAAGTGAAAAGCTGCTTTACAGGAGCACTATTGAAGACCATCCCTATAACAATATAGTAGCTATAGAAAACCTCAAGACTTACAGAAGCCGTGTGTTTTCATCGCAGGAAATCTGCGTACACTATCAAAATGCCGATTATGTTTTGTCCTCCATGGGTAAATACAGCTATGAGTTCTTTCTAACAAGGTTTTTCGATAACGACGGAAGTAAAAGAGATCAGCTTCGCGCGACAATGCTTCATACGGAAGGAGTTACGTTCCTGTCGGAATTTGACACAAACAACTTCAGTAGCGCCAAAATGATTGTGGCTATACCCTCAACAAGGAATACCATAGTTACTTATATAATAACAAGGGATTCTTTCGACACATACTTTCTTGGTTCGTTCAATAAGGATGTATACGGTCTTATGATTTTAAGCGAGAACAATGAGCTAATTTACGATAGCAGAGGATTTTACGATAGTATCAGCGCGAAAGATCTTGCCGATGGCATAAATACGCTTAAGTTTACCTATGGTGAGGAAGAGTACACAGCCTACATAAGCGATGACCATTATAACAAACTGAGATTCGTAGTCTCAGTTCCCGACTGGGAAATAAATCAATCGAAGGCGAACTTCTATAATCACCTGAAGAAAATTCTGTTGACAACAGGCCTTGTGTTTCTTGTTGTGTTTGTTCTTGTGATATACGTAAACTACAAGCCGATTCTAACTATTAAGCGCGGACTTGAGAAGGATGTTTCATTCATCCCTGACAGGCAGGTGCGAAATGAAATAGATGAAATCGGTTACGCATTATCAAAATTCAAACAGGAAAACGATGAGATGTCTCAGACGATTGATGAACATCAGGAAATGGTGCGGGGATTTGTGTTTGCAAACCTGCTGGACGGACGCTCTGTAACCAAAGAACAGGAGGAGTACCTTCTCAGCGCGAGGGGCTCGGCACCATGGTGTATAGTGGCGGTAGGTCTACCGATTGGCAGCAATTTCAGGAAGAAGGATCTTGAAGAGGAAATTCGCAGGAGTTTTGGAAACGACTTGTTCATGTCAGATGTCGATAGCATCAACGCAATCTTTGTTCTTCTACCTGTAACAGAAAAAGACAAACAAGACCGACTTGAGCAGCTGCAAAGGGTTGTACAGAGATATGCCGAAGGAAAGGATTATCGTATAGGTGTTGGAATAACGGTAAAAAATCCAGAAGAAATTCGTACATCATATCTCGGAGCGTTATCGGCTCTTGAGGCATCCTACGATGGCAAGACAGTTTTGTATGAATCTCTTGTAGATGGGTACGATGCTACGGAAGAGGAATATGCGTACGCTGTGCTAAAATTTTTACAGTATGTGAGGCTTGGAGACGCAGTCAGCGCCTGCGATCAGCTTGATACTGTTGCTGACTGCATGCATGCAGGAGCGAAGTCAAGAAGCAGAGAAAAATACCTGTGCTCCAATCTCGTGTGCGAATATATTAAGCTTATTCCCAGGCTCGGTGCTTCTCTGTCCGGAGAAGAGCTCAACGCGCTTATGATGTTTTCGAATTTCGATGAGCTGAAAACCGAATTAAGAGAGTCTTTGGAAAAGATTTGCGGTTTCGTCTGTGAGCAAAAGGAACGGGAGAAAAGCAGTATTGCCGAAAGCATCGTGAATTATGTAAACAACAATTTTGTCGACTCGGAGCTCAGCCTCATAAAGCTGTCGGATGTATTTGATATGTCCATATATGCGATTTCACGTAGTTTTAAGGAACAAACGGGAATAGGCTACAAGGAATATGTCACAGCAAAACGAATCGAATTAAGCAAGAAACTTTTGCTGACAACCTCTAAAAGCGTGTCAAAAATTGCTGAGATTACCGGATTTACAGATTTATCCGGATTCTCACGTACATTTAAAAATATATGCGGAGTATCGCCTAATAAATTCAGAGAATAGAGAGAGGGATATAATCAATGGAAAAGCTATATAACAATATCGTACTGCCGGATGTATGGCCTCCAAGAGAGCCTTGCGGCAGTGTACCGCCTTACATCAAAAACCCTCCCGAGGTAATAAGATTAGATGAGCACAGCCAGCTTTTTGTGGATGACTTCTTCATCGAAAGCACAAACCTCACTTCTTGTTTTCATGAGGCGGAGAAGAAGGGAAGAGTCTTTTATCCCGAGACGAAATGGGAAAAGGACGAGAGCCTGCCGGTAGCGACACCGAAAAGCGGCGGAGTATGGAAGGTTGATGGAAAGTACAAAGTGTGGTACGAGGCGGGATGGGTTAATCAGATGGCTTATGCCGAGTCGGAAGACGGAATACACTTCATACGTCCGAAGCTTGATATAGAAAGAGGCACAAACAAAATCCTCACCTATGATAAAGACGCGAAGGATGAAAAATACTTCCGTCCTGATTCCACAACAGTCTTCTACGACCCGAAGGACACCGACGGGAAATATAAACTGTTCATTCGAAACGTCGACTTAGGCCTTCATGCACCGGCGATTGTGGCGCTCAGCGATGACGGCATACATTTCAGGGACTTCACCCTTACAAGCCCTGTGGGAGACCGTTCCACCATGTTCTACAATCCCTTCCGCAAAAAATGGGTTTACAGTATAAGAGACTATTGGCAAGGCAGATCCAGAAGCTACAGAGAGTGCGACAACCTTATTACAGGGGCAAAGTGGGAAAGGATGAGGTTGTCAAATGGATGGCAACAGACGATGATGACGCTCCCAACCCCTACATCTGCGAA
>JAAZBA010000336.1 GCA_012514045.1 Clostridiales bacterium
CTGCGAAGCACCCTGTATAGCCCTGTTATGGTTCGTGTATAACCTCGCTCACGGAGCTTTACCCAGAACACAACCAAACCAACATTTGGATTCCTGCGCCTCATATCTCCAATCAGTTTAAGTTCTTTCCAAGTATTACACTCGAAGTGTAACACATCTATTGTAATCCTACAGGTGATACGTCGCAGAATAATGGGGATACTTGACTGATACATAAATATGGTGTAAAATATACCGAAAATAATCTATCAAACGAGGATAAAATATATGGTAACAATCGAACTTGAAAACGGCAAGAAAATCAAGCTGGAGCTTGACGCCAAGGCGGCTCCCATCACAGTGGAAAACTTCAACAAGCTGGTGGACAAAGGCTTCTATAACGGACTTATTTTCCACCGCGTCATTGAAGGCTTTATGATTCAGGGCGGATGTCCCAACGGCAATGGCATGGGCGGACCAGGTTATTCCATCAAGGGAGAATTCCTTTCAAACGGCGTTCCCAACCCCATAAAGCACGTCAAAGGCGTTATCTCCATGGCAAGAGCCCAGAACCCCAACTCCGCCGGCTCCCAGTTCTTTATTATGCACGAGGACGCTCCTTACCTTGACGGCCAGTACGCCGCGTTCGGCAAAGTGGTGGAGGGTATGGACGTGGTGGACGAAATCGCCGCCTGCGACACAAACTTCGCCGATAAACCTCTAAAGGATATCCACATGATAAAGGTCACGAGAGACGATGCTTAGTATCAGTTCTCCTCTTCCCAAAGAAAAGCTTCTGAACGTATCCTCTCTGGCGCTTGCCCATGTGGGTGACGGTATATTTGAGCTTTTGGTGCGCACAAGGCTCACCCTTGACGGCAGCCTCACCGCTGCGAAGCTCCACAAAAAGACAGTGGAGCTTGTAAGAGCGTCGGCTCAGGCGGAATTCATGAAAAAAATAGCTCCTCTGCTTACGCCCGAGGAGCTTTCGGTATATCAGCGCGGACGCAACTGCCATGTTACCCATGTTCCCAAAGGCGCCACTCCGGGGGAGTACTCCTCCGCCACAGGCCTTGAGGCTCTGTTCGGATGGCTGTATCTGTCGGGCATGGCAGAGCGTATTGATGAGCTGTTTGAGGCGGGAGTGAAATAATC
The DNA here is from genome assembly GCA_012514045.1 of Clostridiales bacterium. Taxonomy (GTDB): domain Bacteria; phylum Bacillota; class Clostridia; order Oscillospirales; family QAMX01; genus JAAZBA01. The sequence continues at coordinate 1,135 of JAAZBA010000336.1, forward strand.
TATCCGATATTCACCTTTGCGTACATGATGTTCTTTCTGTTGTATGTATATGTGACATGAAGCGTATCCCCCTCGGCTATTATCGCGGGATAGGAGAACTCGCCCTCCTCGGACTCAAGGGTCAGACCGGTATAAAAGCTCTCCCCTCCGTTGTCAGAAAGCAGAATCTGAAGCGGCGTGCGAGCTCCCCAGTTTGTGCCCACAGGATTCATAACAAGGGCAAGACCTCCGCAGCTAAGTTTTACCAGATCGATGCCGCTGTTGTTATTGGGAAATGGCGTCTCATAGGCTTTTCCCCAGCTTCGGCCGGAGTCGGAGGAATCGCATCTGTAGATCCTGCCCCAGCTGCTGCGAAGGAACATATGCACTCCCGAGTCATCCTCCCAAAGCGTAGGCTGGATTACGCCGCCTACCCGGTCGGTAGCTTTCATCCGCTCGTTTTCCACATACCCCGGTATATGGGATGTGCTCCAGGTGACGCCCTCGCCATCGGACAGCTCCGAGAAAGCCTGCCACTCCGTTTCTGTTTCAACGGAGGAGCCTGCGATAAGCGTGCCGTTACTTAGCCTTATGGGTTTGTTCCTCACAGGTCCTCTGCAGCCCTTCGGGAGCGAAATCTCGGGAGATGAAAAGCTCTTCCCTCCGTCAGACGACAGGCAGTACATGGTGTACCACTCACGGGGACTCGATCCCACTTTGAAGAAAAGAATGATCTCTCCGCCGGCATTCATATAAAGCACCGGATTCCAGTGGGGTAAGTTTTCATCGACGCAGACTCTCAGCGCCTCTCCTCCGGACACTCGGCGAAGGTATATCGCCACGTCGTCCGCTCCTTCCTCTGTACCTCCGAAGCAGGCAACGAGCATATCCCCGTCGGGAAGCGCTGCAAGGGTAGAGGCGTGGCAGCTGTCGAAAAGCTCTCCCTCGTTAAAAACAAAGCTCTTTTTCTCAAGCGTTAAATTTCTCATGGCAAGATCCTCTTAATTTCTTTTGATAAAATAATTATATCCTTAAAAAACAAAAAAATCAATGTATAAGGCGGTAAAACTTATGACAAAGCTTATTTTCAATGGCAGCGTGGACTGTCTGAAGGCCGGTATCGCCGAGCTGGCGGCGGACTTCTCCTATATCCCCCTGTACGAAGGGAACGATGGCAAAAAGGTTAATGTCATCGAGCGTGAGGGCGACACGCTTCGCGTATCACTCTCCGGCGACAAAGCTACGATCGAATACGACAAGAAAATCCACTTCTTCCGCGCTCTGGGGCTTCTGCTCCAGCACAAGGACAGTGATTTCGACATCACCGAGAAGGTGTATTTCACCCTCAACGGTCCCATGTACGACGTATCCCAGGGCAACGCGGTCATAAACCGCAAGGGCTGCAAGAACATCCTGCGCCGCATGGCGATCATGGGACTCAACATGCTTATGCTCTATTGCGAGGACAGCTACGATGTACCGGCTCAGCCCTATTTCGGCTACATGAGAGGCCGCTACACTGAGGACGATATCCGGGAGCTGGACGACTACGCAGATATGTTCGGTATAGAGATGATCCCCTGCATCCAGGTGCTGGCTCACCTTGTGGACGTTCTCAAGTGGGACGTGTATGCCGACATAAAAGAGGACAAGGAATGTTTGCTGGTGGGTGAGGAAAAAACCTATAATTTTATCCGCGACCTTATCGAGGCCGCCGTCCGTCCTTTCAGGACAAAGAGGATCCATGTGGGCATGGACGAGGCGTGGCACCTGGGCAGAGGCAGATATCAGGACCTTCACGGCGTCGTATCAAAGACGGAAATCATGAGGATCCACCTTGCCCGTGTTATGGAAATACTCAGGGAGATGGGTCTCAAGCCCATGATGTGGAGCGATATGTTCTTCAGATCCTGCAACGACGGAAAGTACTACGTCACCGAAGGCGTAAAGGTCACTCAAGAAGCCATTGACGCCGCTCCCAAGGATATGCAGCTCGTATACTGGGACTACTACCATGACGATTTCGAGGATTTCTACTTAGACTATATCGACAAGCACCGCATGTTCGGCGAGCCGCTGTTCGCCGGCGGTATCTGGACGTGGATCGGCTTCGCCGCCAACTATAAAAAGACATTCCGCACCATGAACCCCGCCCTTATGGCATGTAAGAGAAAGGGCGTAAAGGAAGTGTTCGCCACGATCTGGGGCGACAACGGCACAGAGTGCAGCGTATACGCCACCCTCCTCGGTCTCTCCCTCTTCGCGGAGCACAACTACTCCTTTGAGCTTGATGAAGAGAAGCTGAAAGAGCGCTTCGAGTTCTGCTGCGGAACAAAATATGAGGACTTCATGAACCTGCGCTTCCTGGACGAGACTCCGGGAGTGACAGAGGACAACATGAACGAGAGAAACCCTTCCAAGCAGCTCATGTGGCAGGACATCCTTGCCGGCCTCTTCGACTACAACTTCAAAGGTCTTCCCTTAAACGCCCATTACGAGGAGCTGGCGAAGAAGTTTAAGGCTGCCTGCGACCGCAACGGCGACTACAACGAGTTCTTTGAATATAACTACCATGTAGCCCATACTCTGGCCATGAAGTCCGAGGCGGGTCTGCGCCTGACGGAGATATACAAGTCCGGCGACAAGGTCGCCCTAAAAAACTTTGTCGATAGCTACCTACCGGAGCTGAGAGAAAGAGTCGTCAACCTGCGCCGGGTCCATATGAATCACTGGTATGATATCTACAAGTCCTTCGGCTGGGATATCATGGACATGCGCTACGGCTCACTGCTTACGAGAATCGACAGCGCCGTCGAGGTCGTGAACATGTACCTTGAGGGCAAACTTTCCACCATTGAGGAGCTTGACGAAGTCCGCCTCCCCTACAACGGCCATGAGGGCGTTATCCGCTACGCCAACTACTACGGAAAGATCTGCTCCGCCAGCAGAATCTCCCCCAATGCCTGATACAGATTAAATATCCGCGTCAATCCCATAGGCTCCGAGGATGAAAATCCTCAGAGCCTTTTTTCTGTGCCTGTAAACCATGGAAGGCTCCACGTGAAGCTCCTCGCACAGCTGCCACAACCTGTTCGGCGTACGGTTTATATACATGAGCTCCATTATCCTGTACTGCTCCGGTGTCAAAAGGGACAGTCCCCGCTCAATCCGGCGGAGCTTTCTCTTGACAGCCGCTGTCTCAAGCCTCAGGGCGGGCGTTTTCTCTGTCTTTAGCCTCTCCCCCAAAGCTTCAAGCTGCGAAGCGTACAATGTGTATCTCTTCAGATCGGTCTCCGCTTTCAGTTTTATGGTCATATAACCCTCCTATATCATTAACTGTGATAAATATAACACGTTTGATGATATATGTCAACATGAAATATGATAAAACTTAAAAAGACCTTGACAAATATCATATTAAATGATATTATGAGGATATAGTAATAGATGATGAAAGGAACCGACAGATATGGTTAAGGAGAGAATAAAGTCGCTGCGGGAAGAAAAGGGCGTGTCGCAGACGACGCTGGGGAAGGCCATAGGGGTGGGACAGTCCACCGTAGCCATGTGGGAAAACGGCAAAAACAAGCCGGAGTATGTATATCTTGAGAGAATCGCCGACTATTTCAGAGTGAGCATAGATTATCTGCTGGGGAGAAGCGACCGTCATTTTGGCTCCGAGCCTACAAAAGAAGATATCAAGTTTGCGCTGTTCAACGGCGCCGAGGGGATTACTGACGATATGTACGATGAGGTGCTTAAATTTGCCGACTACGTAAGACATAAATACGGGAAGGAATAGAGACATACCGGGAGGGAAAGAGAGAAAAAGATGAATAAAACCGAAATGCTTTATGAGCTTGCCGAAGCCGAAGGCGTTACAATAGACGAGTTAGGTCTCGGAAACCTTGAGTCGGTTATTGTAGAGACCGAGAACGGGCTGCACATCGGCATAAACGCCGATTGCGCCAAAATCCCTCAGCGTCAACGGGAGATTCTTGCCCATGAGCTGGGTCACTGCGTGAGGGGCGCGCTGTATCGCAGGGGTGGACCTTATCCGGAGGGAAAGTATGAACGCCAGGCTACCGCCTGGTCGATCGAGTTTCTCATACCCGAGGAGCTTCTGAAAAAACGCTTAAATATATTGGGTCCTGACGCATCCCTCTCCGACATAGCGGAATCCTTCGGTGTGGGAGTTGATTTCCTGCAGAAAGCGATTGAATACTATAAACTGCGATAGACATATTGATATTATAAACCCTCGGCAGCTTGAAAGAATACAACTCAAGCTGCCGAGGGTTTTAAGCATAGATGAAGAGATCCCCCTCCGGCGCATTGCACTTGACGCATGTATGCGTCAAGCATGAAGCAAAGCTTCAAGCGTCGAGTTTCCCCCAGCACTGCTTGCAGTGCGTAGGCTAGGGGGATAAAGTCCGTTCCTTCTTACAAGTATTTTAACTATTGAGAACAGTAGTTCGTTACTTCCCCCCTTGTCTAAAGGGGGGAGGATGCATCTACTGACAGCACTGTCTTCTTTGATTTGCGCTGCAGTATATTGGGGGATACATACCTTACTTTTTCTGCTTTATCACCGTCAGGCGGTGGAGGGCTCTTGTGGCGGCTACATATTTAAGCCTGCGTTCGTCCTCGCGGAAGGTGTCGATAACCACCACCGCATCAAACTCCAAGCCTTTAACGGCGCTCACCGGCATTACGTTTATTCCGCTTACCGTGGCGTTTATCCCGCGGTTTTTCTCGTCCCTCAGCTCGCAGGGCAGGAGGAATGTCAGCTCGGAGTAGAGCTCTTTCGCCTCCCTCTCGCTTCGGCAGATAATCGCTATCGAATCAAAGCCATTGAGGACATAGCCTCCGGCGCTTTTCGCGCAGAGCCGCGCCGTTTCCTGCACCCTGGAGCTTTCAATATGCTCAACCGGAGCGTCGTGGCGCTCAAGTCCCGGCACCGACGCAAGCTCGGGATAGATTTTCGAGGCGTACTCTTGGATTTCAACGGAGCTTCGGTAGCTTCTGTCCAATATCATTACAGCGGAGCGCTCAAAGGAAAACAGCTTCGCTATCTCGTCATAGTACCCCATGTCCGGCTCTCCCGTTATAGCTTGGCCGATGTCGCCCAGAAGGGTAAAACGGGAATCTACGCATATATTCTTTAAAATGCCGTAATGGATAAGGGAATAGTCCTGAGCCTCGTCAACGATGACGTGGCGGATCCTTTTATACGCTCCATCTCCGGACTCGCTGCCCCGCAGGCAGGTGACAAGGTAGCTTACCGCAGCCGCGTCTTCGTATTTTAGGGGACCGATGGCGGCGCTCTCCCGCTTTCCGATTTCAAGAAGCTCCCCGATATTTTCAGGCAGGGTAAGTCCCTTCGCCAAATGCTTAAAAAGCTCCCTGTCCTTAAACAGCGACCTGTAAAGCTTTATGTATCTTATCTTTCCGTATTCCGATACTGTTTTCAGGAGATTGAACCTCTTAGCGGCGGCCATTCTCCTCGCCACCCTGACGGAATCGGTGGTAAAGGAGCCGTCATGCTCGAACATCTTTATATATCTGGCGATATCCCTCGCGTAGAGCTGGGAAATCTGGGCTTTCACCCTCTCCGTCAGCCGCTCAAGCCTTATCCCGTAACCTACGTTACCGGACCTCAGCACATAAGCTCTTTGCTCCTCCGCGGACATAACAAGGCTTCCCGCGTAGTAGAGATCCTCAAAGGGCACCAGTCTCTTTATGCAATACGTCCCCAGCCGTTTGAGGATGGTCATGAACTCTTTGGAGCCTTTAAACTCTATGTATTGTTTATGTAATTTATTTCTGTTTGTAATCAGCCTTTCCATAAATGAGAAGCGGCTCTCCACCTCCACTCCCGAGGGGAGCACGGAAAGGAACATGTTCTCGAACAGTTCGCTCCTTGTTTTCTCCTCCCCAAGTTCCGGGAGCACATCGGAGATATAGCCGGAGAACATATCACCGGGGGAGAGAATGAGCACATCGTCGCTTTTCATGACGTTTTTCGATTCCATGGCGGAGTACAGCAGATACGCGGCTCTGTGGAGGGCGACGGAGGTCTTTCCGCTGCCGGCGCAGCCCTGGACGATGAGGAGTCTGTTTTCCTCGTCCCTGATTATCTCGTCCTGCCTTGCCTGGATCGTTTCCACGATGGTGCGCATTTTTTCACCGGCGTTTTTCGACAGCGCCCTCATCAGAAGCTCATCGATTATGCTCCTGTCGGTATCGCAGAAAAACTCCAGCTTCCCTTTTTTTATAACATACTGACGCTTCAGGGTGATTACTCCGTTGTAGCGCTCAGGGGTGTCGTCAAAGCGGGAGGGAGCCATATAGTAGGCGTCGCCGAGGGAGAAACGGTAGTACATGGAGGCGGCGGGAGATCTCCAGTCGTACACGAGGGCATCGTAGCTCTCTCTGTCGATAATTCCCATATTGCCTATGTACATCCGCTCGGTCTGACCGTCCTCAAGGAAGTCGATTCGTCCGAAATACGGGGAGGGAAGATTCTTGCGGAGCTTGTTATACCTGTCAACGGTGCCCCGGAGAAGATCGGTGCGCACGCTCACCTCGTCGAGAGCGGTGATAAGTTCGCCCAGACGCTCAAAGTCCTGGGTATTGCGGCCTGTTTCTTCCCACATATATAAATGCTCGTCCCTGAGAAGGGAATCTTCGCTCTTGATCTTTTCCGACAGCTCTTTGAGCTCATTCTTCATGTAGTCCGTCACCCGGCTGAGATATTTTTTCTCCTGCTCCAAATCTGCACCTCCTTTAAACCTTCATAATATGTCAAACGTATACGCAGATATTATACACGATATTCCCCTGTATTGCAAGAACGCAATGCTTGTAATGACCGTTTTTTTATGGTAAAATATGTGTGAATTCAGGCATAATATTGATTTGGGAGGAAACGTATAATGCTGCTCATAGTAAACGGTCACATAAAGCCCATTGTGGGGAAAGAATATGAAAAAGGCTGCGTCCTCATCGGTGATGACGGGAAGATTCTTGAAATCGGAGAAAACATTCCCGTTCCGGAAGGCTGCAAGGTTATCGACGCGGAGGGAAGGCTTGTCACTCCCGGCTGCATTGACGCCCACTGCCATATCGGCCTTGACAACGAGGGCATGGGCTGGGAAGGTCACGACTACAACGAGATCGTGGACCCCATCACCCCTCAGATGAGAGCGGTGGACTCCATAAATCCCATCGACGAGGCTTTTAAAAACGCTGTCGAGGGCGGTGTAACCTGCGTCTGCACCGGTCCCGGCAGCGCGAACGTTGTGGGCGGCACCTTTGCGGTTATAAAGCTCTGGGGCAACCGGGTTGACAATATGGTTCTGAAGAGCCCGGCGGCCATGAAGTGCGCCTTCGGCGAAAACCCGAAGAGATGCTACGGTCAGTCCGGGAAAAAGGCTCCCATGACAAGAATGGGCGTAGCGGCGCTTCTGCGTGAGCTGCTGTTCAAAGCTGCGAGATATGTATCCGACAGAGACGCGGGCAAGGATGTGCCCTTCGACATGAAGCTTGAAGCCATGATCCCGGTTATCCGGGGAGAGATACCCCTCAAGTGCCATGCCCACAGAGCGGACGATATCCTCACCTCCGTTCGCATAGCAAAAGAGTTCGGCGTAGGTCTTACACTGGATCACTGCACCGACGGAGAGGTCATAGCCGAAGAGTTGGCGAAGGAGGGATACCCCGCTTTTGTAGGTCCCACGCTGGGCGGCAAGAGCAAGATTGAGCTCCAGAGCAAAGCGTTCACCACCCCGAAAGTGCTCACAAAGGCGGGAGTGAGCGTATCGATCATTACCGACGCTCCCGTAATACCCATACAGAATCTACCCATGTGTGCCGGCCTCGCCGCCTCCGCCGGTCTTGATATGGACGAGGCATGGAAGGCTATAACGATGAACCCCGCCACCGCCCTGGGCATCAGCGACAGGGTGGGCTCCATAGAGTCCGGCAAGGACGCCGACATAGTAATCTGGACCGCCGACCCATTGACCACAATCGGCGGCAAAGCGCATGTAACAATCATCAACGGAAAAGTCGTGTATGCTGGATAGGAAGCATCTGCATGATGCAATCCCCCTACGGGTCTGCGTGACGCATGAAGCTTTGCTTCAAGCGTCGGGTGTCCCCCTTTAGTCAAGGGGGATAAGGGCGTTCCAAGGCTTCCCCTTGATGGGGAGCTGGTTGATGCAGGTGTGACGTATGAATGCGTGACGTATGAATGCGTCACGCATTCATACGTCACGTGGCAGAATAATGGGTGATAAAGTATATTCCTCTATATTTCGTATATCCGATCGTCCCAGACGGAGACTCTTTTGCCCTCTCTCGCGGACAGATAGCAGGCGAGGACGAGGCGCAGGGAGTTTCTGCCCTCCTCAGCGGTGCATACCGCTTCTCCCTCGCCGTTTAGGTATTTCGCGAAGGGGAGCGCCTGGGCATCGAGGCGGTGGGCATGAGCGGCGGGGCTGGGGATACCGCTCTCGGTCCAGTCCTTGTCGCCGTTTTTGAACCACTTGAGTCCCGCAAGTCCCTCGGGGCGGGGAAGTGAGGTACTGGTGGCGTCACCGTAGTACTGGGCTACGGAGCCGCCGGTGCAGTATATCTCAGTTGTTATCTCTGCCGCTGAGGTGGTGAAGCCGCAGGTAATTTCCGCTATCATGCCGTCGGCGTACTTAAACAGCGCTACGCCGTTGTCGTTTACAACCTTGGGGTTCGCCATGGTGGTCATCTCGCAGCTCACCGTCTCCGGCATGCCGAACATCCACTGCATCATGTCGATGGGATGGGCGGAGTCGTCGGCGAAAATATCCCTGTTGTACACCGGGGAGGCATGCCATGAGTTTTCAAAATTGTCCCAGAGATGGGTGGCAAGACCGTGACGGCGGCGGTAGTGACATACCTTACCCAGTTCGCCGGAATTTACAATCTCCTTCATCCTTATGTTCTGAGGATCTGTTCTGCTCTGCCAGCCCATGGTGAACTTGACGCCGTTGCGGTTTACAGCCTCCACGATCCTGTCCGCCTCGCTCATGCGCAGCGCCATGGGCTTATAAAGTATGATATCCTTGCCCTTGTCCACGGCAAGCACCGCGAAATCGGCGTGCATGCTTGTCTCACAGGAGATGACAACGGCAGTGATGTCGCTGTCAAGAAGAGCGTCAAGGGTATCAAATACCGGGCAGGAAAGCTGCTCGCAGCCGGATTTCGCCCTTTCGGCGTCGTGATCCCAGCCGCCCGCTATCTCCACTCCGTACTCCGGATGACGGATCCATTCTCCTCCGAAGCGAAACACATGCCCGTGAGCAAATCCGATTATTCCAACTTTAGCCATTTTTATTTTCTCCTTTTTAATCGATGTAAGATGCAAATAGTATACCTCCGAAAACAAAATATGTCAATATTTTAGACTTATTGTATTGACAATTTAAAATAGTTGTAATACAATGTATTACAGAAAGGAGGTTATTAATGTGACAATATCGGTAAGGCTCAGCAAGGAAGACGGCGACCTTATAAAGAAATATGCTCAGGTTATGGGTATAAATGTGTCCGAACTTATAAGAAGGACGATGCTGGAACATATTGAAGACGAGATAGACCTTCGGGCGTATGAAAACGCGATGGAAGAGTATTCGCGGGACAAAAGAACATACTCCCTCGATGAGGTTGAACAAGAGCTTAATTTAACATGAGTTACCATGTGGAATTTACAGTCTCCGCGCTGCAGGAACTCAAAAAGCTGGATCGGCAGACGTCTGCGCTTATCCTGGGGTGGATTCGAAAAAATCTTGAAGGCTGTGGCAATCCCCGCTCCTACGGAAAGGCGCTTGCCGGCAATCTCAGTGGCAGGTGGCGCTACAGAATAGGCGATTATCGCCTGATTGCTGACATTGATGATGAGAAAATTCTTATCCTTGTGCTCTGTGTAGGTCATCGCCGGGATATTTACGAGAGATTTCTGTAATACATAGGCAAGCACACCTGAAAAATCACGGAGGAATGATTTATGTCAACTCTTCAGTTTATAAAATCGGACGTGCGGATAACGGATATAGGCAATGAGTCGAGTCTGCCGCCGCTGGGGAATCTGTTCAAAAGGGCGGGCAGGAACGTGGAGACCCGGCTTGATGAAGACGACGAGCTTTTTACCGATTTCGGCAACCCTTACTCCGTGTTCCCCTACAGGGCGCAGAGCATGTACTCGAGAAAGCTGTCGGAGGAAATGCTGGAGATGGCGGTGCTGGAAAATGAATATCTCCGGGCGGAGTATGCCCCTTCGGTAGGGGGAAAGCTCTGGTCGCTTTACGATAAGAAAGCGGGCAGAGAGCTTCTGTTCCGCAATCCCGTCATGCGCCCCTGCAACCTTGCCACCAGAAACGCCTGGACCTCGGGGGGAGTGGAGTGGAACTGCGGCCCCAGAGGGCACCATCCCCACACCTGCTCATGGATGCATACGGCGGTGACAAGCCTTCCCGAAGGCACCCCTGTGCTGAGGATGTACCAGTTCGAGAGGCTTAACTGCGTTACATATCAGATGGATTTCTTCCTGCCGGACTCATCAAGAGTTCTTCTGTGCAGGATTAGGATAGTAAACGACAATCCCCGCACCATACCCATGTACTGGTGGTCCAACATCGCCATACCGGAGGTAGAGGGGGGACGTGTCATAATGGACACGGAGGAGACATACACCAACAAGACCGGAGGACTGACGAAGTGCGCCGTGCCGATTGTTGAAGGGAACGACATAACATACCCCATGAACAACCCCACCTCTATCGATTTCTTCTGGAAGCTGCCGGAGGACGCCAGACGGTACGAATGCCAGCTTGACAGGGAGGGCTACGGTCTTGTCCAGACCTCCACAAGGCGGCTCAAAGGCCGAAAGCTCTTCGTATGGGGTCAGGGACCCGGCGGCGACCGCTGGCAGAGCTATCTGACGGAGGGTAATGACGGAAGATATGTGGAAATCCAGGCGGGCTTGGGGTGTACTCAGATGGAATGTCTTCCCATGCCGCCTAAAACAGCATGGGAATGGGTTGAAGCCTACGGCGCGATGAGCGCCAACCCGGAAAAAGTCCACGGAGACTGGATCGACGCGAGGGACGAGGTGGGAAAGCGGCTTGAGGAGCTTATCGGAGAAGCGGAGCTTGAAAAAATCCTTCGTGAAACAAAAGATATGGCAAAATCCCCGGCGGAAAAGACTGTTTTCCACGGGGGAGGCTACGGAGCGCTGGAAAACCTGAGAAGAGAGGCTAAGGGAGAAAAACTCACCTGCCCTCACCTTGATTTCGGAGAAGTTGAGGAGGAGCAAGCGGCTTGGGTGCGGCTCTTAAGAGAATCAACACTGGGAGAGCACGATGAAACCGAGGCACCGAAAAGCTACATGAATCAGCCGGAGTGGATTGAGCTGCTTGAAAAATCTGTCCTGGATAAGGACGCCGGCAACTGGTACAGCCGTTTGCAGCTTGGGATGTACTATCTGTCGGAGATGAGAACCGGGGAGGCAAGAACAGAGCTTGAAAGGTCCCTTGTTCTTAATCCGTCGCCCTGGGCTCTGTGGGGGCTTGCTCAGCTTGAGGGCCTTCAGGGCGACCGGGACGCCAGAGCGCGTATTATTATGAGAGCCTCAAAGATGATTCCCTCGGATCTTGCTTTGGCGAGGGACTGCGCGAGGGTGCTTCTGGAGGAAAAGATGCATCGGGAGATTCTGTCCTACACAGAAAAGCTTCCGGAGAAAGTGAAAAACGATGGCAGACTCCTCTTCTGCCGAGCCAGAGCTCTGGCGGAGCTTGACATGGCAGAGGAGGCGGAGGAGATACTATACCGCGACGGAGGTCTTCAGATACCCGATGTGCGGGAGGGCGAGATAAGCTTGAGCGAGCTGTTCTATCTCATAGAAGAGAAAAAGGCTGCCCTGAAGGGACAGTCCTTTGACAGCGAAAGCGTGGATCCTCCCGCGTTTCTGGATTTCAGGATGAGCGCGAAGAGGAGAAAATAAGATTATTCCCGTTTCTCGGCTCTTAGCAGGGAAATATTGTACAGCACCACCGCCGCCATGACGATAACGAAGCCCGCGATAGTAAGCGCTCCGGGCTTCTCCCCTATCACAAGGAACACCCATACGGGGCTCAAGATCGGCTCCACGGTAGATATAAGGGAGGCGGAAGAGGCTTCAATCCGTTTTATGCCCACTCCGAAGATGATGTGGGACAGTCCGTACTGGATAAAGCCCAGGAACAGCGCCGCTCCCCAGGTCTTTATGTCCGGGGTGATGGCGTTGTCCGTAAGGAGCGCGGGAAGAAAAATTACTGACATGAGAATATTTCCGATGAGCTGGGACTGGAGAGAATCCGTTTTTTCCATATTGTTTATAATCATTATGGAGGCGAAAGTGACTCCGGAGGCAAGGGCAAGGATATTGCCTAAAAGCGCTCCGCCCTCCAGCTTATCGGCGCAGGAGATGACGCAGCCGGTAATGACTGTGACGCACATTATAATGTCCCGTTTTGTGGGCTTCCTTTTCTTGAAAATAAGCCCGTACAGCAGCACAAACAGAGGGGCTGTGTAGTGGAGCACAATGGCGTTTGCCGCGGTGGTGAGCTTGTTCGCCAATATGAACATGACAGAGGTGAGCAGAAGCGCAACGGCGCCGGCAACGTTATGCTTCGTAAACTTGATTTTCGGGAATCGGAGATAGGTAAGGAACATAATGGAGGCGCAGATGCTTCTGAAGCACACAAGGCTCAGGGCGCTCCAGGGGATATATTTGACGCATACTCCGGCGAAGCTCCAAAGTGTCGCCGCGGCGGTGATAAAAAGCGGTCCGGAACGGCTCTTTTTGTCCATAATTGTCTCCTTGTCTTGTTGTTCGAAGTGAATTATAGCACATTTGGTAAGGATATTCAAGGGTCAATAATTGAGGTGAAAACATATGCCCGGCATTGATGAGGTGATATCTCTTCTGTATAAAAGCGGAGCCTGCGCCGTTGGGGTCTGCTCCTCGGATGAAAGCCTTTATATAGGCGAGGGAAAAAGATATAAATCGGTCTTCTGCGCCGCATATCCATATCTTTCCGGGGATATAACCGGAGGGAAATACTCGAAATACGCTCAAGGGGCGGATTATCATCAGGTGCTTCCCCTTAAAATCAGGTCGTTTTTGGGGGAAGGCTTTGACGTGTACGTGGATGTATCGCCATTTCGGGAGGTAAACGTTGGGGTAAAATGCGGCATAGGGAAGCGGGGAGAAAACAATCTGCTTATCGTGCCGGTATACGGAAGCTTCGTTTTCCTCGCCTGCGTAGGTACGGATATGGAATATACAGGCGATCCCGAAGAACACAGCTGTTCTTTCGAACAGCGATGCTCCAAGTGCTTTGAGTGCGTCCGGTCCTGTCCCAGCGGTGCGCTGTCGGTAAGGGACGGAAAGGTAGAATTTAGCGCGGAGCTCTGCCTTTCCCATATATCCCAGAAGCGGGGAGATCTGACCGATGGTGAAAAGCGGCTGCTTCGGGAAAACGGGGTGATATGGGGCTGCGACCGCTGCCAAGACGTTTGCCCCGAGAACCGTGGCGTGAAAAATACTTATATCCAGGAGTTCAGGGCAACAGAGCCGATCCCCCTGACGGAGGAGGATCTGCAGGGGCTTACGAACAGCACCTTCAAGGAAAAATACAAAAACCGCGCCTTTACCTGGCGCGGCTTGGGTGTGCTGAAGCGAAATATAAAGGAGCTATTGCGGCGGGATTAGAGGTGTGCGGATGCAGAGGGCATAATCCCTCACTTCACCCGCATGGGGATTCCGCAGACGGTTAGGTATACCTCGTCGGCGAGGGAGGCGGCGTATTGGTTTACTCTGCCTACTATGTCACGGTAGACCCTTGAAACATGGTGCATGGGGACAATGGAATCGCCGACTTCGTTTGTCACGAGCACCAGCAGAGCGCCGGTTTCCCTTGCCCGCGCGGATAATGCCAACAGCTCTTTTTTGACTGTTTCCTCAACCTCCCGCTGTACTTCCGGGGGGATTTTTTCATATTCTGCCGTTAATTCGAACATTATGTTGGAGGTCATGACCGTTACGCAGTCAAGGAGATATCCTTCGCTTTTATCAAGCTTTGACGCAATATCCCTGTAAGCCTCCGTCGTTTTCCATTCCGACGGCCGGGACTGCCTGTGAAGACGTATCCGCTCCTCCATCTCATCGTCCGTGACTATGGCTGTAGCTATGTAGGTGACATCGGTCATGTCTTTAAGAAGTGACTCCGCGAAACGGCTCTTTCCGCTCCGCGCGCCTCCCGTTATGAGGATTATCTTTGACATGGCAAGTGACCTCCGGTATTAATGAGTGGGATTTGTAAGTCTCGGAAGCTGCTTTCCTATGAGGGCGCAAACTGCAAACATCAGCACCATCTCAACTCCGATGTAGCCTCCGTTATAGGTAAGGCTGTAGAGCCATACAGGCATCCCCTCGGGGGTGTACTCCGCCCATATCGTAACGCCTGTGGCGAACACAAACACGAATCTCGCAAAACAAGCCGCGGGGATAGCCATCCATACCCCGTGCTTTTTGTCCTTAAAGAAGCCCGCCACGCCCATGGCGCCCCAGGCTAAGATATAGTCGCCTAAGATTGAGGCGATGTGGATGCTGTAGGTCTTGCCCAGCACGAAATCGATGAGACCATACACAAGGCAGCCCGCAAATCCCCACTTTGGACCTCGCCTGAGACCGATGAACACAAGGGGCAGCATCGATACCGCCGTAACCGACCCTCCGAAGGGCATTTCCCAAAGCTTTATAAGGCTGAGGATATATGCCGCCGCCACAAGGAGAGAGGTTTCTACCATTGATCTGAGGAATTCGTTTCTTTTTTCCATAATTTTCCATCCTTTCGTTATCCTGATTTGGTTAACCGAAAAGAAAAGCCGCACTCCTTTATGGGTGCGGCATGGAAAACAATCCTCGTTCGGTTTTCCTACGCCGGCATTACCCGGATCAGGTTCCAGGGTTCACGGACCGTGTTGCCCGCGTCTCAGCCGAAAAAACGTTTCAGCACCCCTTGTTTACGATAAGTATTATAGCACAGGGGGATTTTTTTGTCAAGCAGGTTTAAGCATAAAATCCCTTAAGGGATTTTATGCTTAAACCCTGGACATTTGCAAAAAATTCCTAACGGGAATTTTTGCAAATGTCTATGAGGTAAGTAGCGTGAAAGTAATGTTTGTCCTATCTTAATAAAGGCATAGCAAAGAAGCCCTGCAATAAAGCGATTTTTTGCAAGGCGAAAAACAGAAAGACCAATCTAAGAAACGGTTAACCC
>JAAZBA010000093.1 GCA_012514045.1 Clostridiales bacterium
ATCGAAGAGAAATACAAGAATCTCCGGCTCATCGTTGCCCATGTGGGACGCGCATACTGCCAATGCGATGTGGGAGACGCTCTCGATATCCTGTCGAAGACGGAAAACATGATGTTCGACTTCTCCGCCAACACAAACAGCTGGGTTTTCGAGCAGCTGATCAAAGCGGTTGGATCTTCAAGGATCATGTACGGCAGTGATCTTCCCATAACGAGAATGAGAATGCGCCGCATTGAGCGTGACGGCATATATGTAAACCTGGTGCCCAGAGGTCTCTACGGCGATGTGTCCGGAGACAAGAACATGGGAGAGCTTGACAGCCCCGAGTCCGACGAGCTGACCTTCTTCCTCTACGAAGAGATAGAGGCCTTCCGTCAGGCGTCCATCCGTACCGGTCTTTCAAGAGACGACATAGAAAAGGTCTTCTGGCGCAACGGCGCGGAAATGTTCGGCCTTTAATAAACTACCCGTGAATACCTGCCTGCGGAAGGAAAATTCCTGATTATCCCTGTAAATTAGTACAAGGCACTTTGAATAAGCGAGAATTGCTAAAAAAGGAGGTCATACGGTGGACAAATCAATGTTAAAGCAAAAGAAGGTCATCACCGCCAACGATGCCGCAAACGGTCCTTTTTCCGTGAAGCTGCGTTATTTCTGGCGGCTCTGCTGCAGAGATAGGCAGCTGATTCTGATGGTTATCATACCTGTAGTATGGTATATCATCTTCTGTTACGGTCCTATGTACGGCATACAGATCGCGTTCAAGAACTTCAGGCCGGCAAGAGGAATCGCGGGGAGCGACTGGGTGGGCTTTAAACACTTTATCCGGTTCTTCGAGTCAAAATACTGCTGGCGGGTTATCAGAAACACCCTTGTCATCAACATCTATCAGCTTGTCTTCGGCTTCCCTCTCCCCATTATCTTCGCCATAATGCTAAATGAAGTCAGAAGCGCGAGACTTAAGAAGTTCGTTCAGTCGGTCACCTATTTCCCTCACTTCATTTCTACCGTTATCGTGGTCAGTATGCTGGTTCAAATGTTCGCCGCGGACACCGGTATCCTCAACTTCACCCATCTTATCTACGGCTCAAACATCGCCGTCACAAACGACCCGAGATATTTCCGCCTTCTATATGTGGGAAGCGGCATATGGCAGAACTTTGGTTTCGGCTCCGTGCTGTACGTAGCGGCTATCTCCGGCATCGATACGGAAATGTACGAGGCCGCCTCCATCGACGGCGCCTCCCGCTGGAAGTGCATATGGCATATCACACTCCCCTCCATTCTTCCCACGATCATGATTCAGCTACTGCTCCGTCTCGGCTCCATGTTCTCGCAAGGCAGCGAAAAAATCCTCCTCATGTATTCGCCCTCAACATACGAAGTCGCCGACGTTATCTCCACCTACGTTTACCGCGAGGGTCTCGTGGGAGCGGAGTACAGCTACGGCGCCGCCGTCGGTCTGTTCAATACGGTTGTAAACTTCATAATGCTGTTTACTTTCAACCAGATTGCCCGCAAGGCCGGCGAAACCTCGCTGTGGTAAGAAAGGAGAGAGATTAAAATGGCAAAAAGAATGTCTATAGGCGACAGAGTCTTTGAAGTTATCGTCACCGCCATCGTCTTATTCCTGGGCTTTGTATGTCTCTATCCTCTTATATACGTTTTCAGCTGCTCTATTTCAAACCCCACCGCCTTTATGCAGGGCAAAGTCAAGCTCTTTCCCGTGGGCTTCTCCTTTGAGTCCTACATGATGGTGCTCAGAGCCCAGGCTATATGGACCTACTATTACAATACCGTCTGGTATACGGTGGTGGGCACCATATGCAACATTCTCGCCACAATTTTGCTGGCATATCCCCTGTCAAAGAGATATTTTGTGCTGAGAGGTCCCATAACGGTTCTCATTATAATCACAATGTTTTTCGGCGGAGGTCTTATCCCCACGTTTATTATGATAAACAATCTGGGACTCTACGGTTCCCGCTGGGTAATGGTGCTTTTGGGTCTCGTTTCCACATACAACACCATTATCGCCAGAACTTTCTTCATGTCCCTGCCCGAGGAGCTCTTTGAGAGCGCCAGAATCGAGGGCGCGTCGGAGTTCAAGGTGCTTTGGAAAATCGTTGCCCCCCTTTCAAAGCCGATCCTCGCTGTGCTTACACTCTATTACGGTGTCGGCCACTGGAACACCTACCTCTCCGCCCTCATCTATCTCCCCAGCTCTGACCTGCATCCAATCCAGGTGCTTCTGAGACGAGTGGTTCTCCAGAACTCCAGGGACATTCTGGAGTCTGCCGACATTGACCCTGATGCTCAGATAGCCTCAAACCAGGTAAAATACGCCGCTATATTCTTTACAATGGTCCCCATCATGTGCCTCTATCCGTTCCTCCAGAAATATTTCGTAAAGGGTGTCATGATAGGCGCGCTTAAAGGTTAATCCGCGTTTATCAAATAGCGGCGCTTTTCCGTTCGTTTTCCCTTAAATCTTCACGTTAATCACGCCTTTTAATGAAGGCAGGGTTATAAATAATTACAAAGAAAGGAAGAATCCCCAATGAAAAAAGCACTGGCAATCCTCCTCGCAGCCTTGATACTCATAACAATGTTCGCAGGCTGCCAGAAGAAGTCTTCTAATGACGCAACCTCTTCATCCTCCGAAAGCAAGACGGAGACTAAGAAAGAGGAAACCAAGAAAGAAGAGACCAAAAAAGAAGAACCCAAAAAGGAAGAACCCAAAAAGGAAGACAAGAAAGAAGATAAAAAGGAAGAAACTAAAGCCGAGGACGATTGGAAATATGAAATCCATGGTCCCCTAGCTCCAGAACCCACAGAGCTTTCCTTCCTGACCCACTCCGGGCACGCTTCCACCCTTGCTATCCCAAGCCGTGACCTCCCCATTTTCCAGTCCATTGAAGAGCAGACAAACCTTATTGTCGACTGGCAGGTTCTTGAAAACGCGGTTTACAGCGAGACTATCAACGTCCGCCTTATGTCCCAGGATCTCCCAAACATGGTCGTTCTTCTCGATAACACCCTTGCGAACGACCTTGTAATGGACGGCATGTTCTGGGCATACGATGACCTTGATTTTGATTACAACGCCCCCAACGCCAGAATCTCCTTTGACACGGACTCCGCTTTCCTTGAGGACATCTACCGCTCGATTTACGAAGACGGCAAGATCTATGCCTTCGGCAACACCGTTGAGCCCAGATATCTCTTTAACAACCACCTTATAAATATGAGATGGCTTGAGGTTCTCGGCGTTGACGAGCCCTCCACAAACGATGAGCTTGTTGAGGTTTTGAAGATGTTCCGCGATCAGGACGTCAACGGAAACGGCGATCCCAACGATGAAATTCCCATGGCTAAAACAGGCAATGTTAACACCGTTGTCGCGCATTCCTTCGATTTCAACGTCACATTTCCCTGGGTAATTGATGAAAACGGCAATCTGAAGTACTGCTGGATTACCGATAACGCATTCGATATGCTCACCTTCAGGAACTTGCTGTATGAAGAGAATCTTATTGACAGAGAAAACAGAGACATGACCGCCAACTATGAGCTTATTGCTCAGGACAGACTCGGTCTTATCGACTACTTCGCCACGTTCCAGAGAACAATCAACAGCTACAGCCCCTACTATACAGAAAAGTTCGTTGAGGGCATGGATCCCGCGGAAGAAGAGGATCTTAAGCAGAACTTCTTCATTTTCCGTGAGCTTCTCCCGATGGAGTGTGTATACACAGGCAAGCGTCAGATGTACTCCAGAATCACCACAGGTGTAGGTGAGGGCATGTACATCATCAAGGACGGCAACGATATCCCCGAAATCTGCCTGCGCTTCTCCGACTGGCTCTGGGCAGGCTCCGAGTGGAACACGCTCCGCAACTTCGGTATCGAAGGCTGGACATTCGACTACAACGAAGAAGGTGTACCCGTAAGGTACGACGTCCCTATCGGCTGGGATGTGGCAAAGGACGGCGAATTCTCCACAACCAGCATCGGTATGGGTCAGCCCCCCTGGACAAACAGACAGTTTGTTGACAACTGGAAAGCCACCTATCCAAAATACATGAACGAGCGCGCAACCGCCATGCAGGAATACTACATCGATGGTCCTCTTCCGCTGGTATTCAATGCCGAGGATAGCGCTACGCTTTCTGAACTCTGGGGTGATGTAAATACCTACCGCGATGAAATGCATGCTAACTTCATTGAAGGCAGAACGGAACTAAATGAGGCAAACTGGCAGGCTTATGTGGATGAACTCTGGAATATCGGTCTCGAAGAGATCACTGAAATCTACAACGAGCGTTACCATGAGATCAACGGCTAAGGCAAAACTATAGAATAATCAGGCAAAAAACTACAATTGCCCGCACGCATTTACCCGCGTGCGGGCAATTTCAAAAAGAGGAGACATTCATTATGAGTAAACTGAAAATCGGCGTATTCGGCGCGGGCAGGGGCAAATCGATGATGAGAATCCTCCTTGTGCATCCGGAGGCGGAGCTTGTTGCGGTTTGCGACAAGTATGAGCCTCAGCTTGAAAAGGTACGGGAAATGGCGTCGGAGCTCGGCACCCAGGTCGCGCTTTATAAAGACTTTGACGAGTTTCTGAAGCACGACATGGACGCGGTGGTGCTCGCGAATTACGCCACGGAGCACGCCACCTTCGCGGTAAAGGCGATGAACGCGGGAAAACACGTCATGAGTGAGGTGCTCCCCAGCGAGACATTGGCTCAGGCTATCGAGCTTATCGAAGCGGTAGAGCGCACAGGGCTTGTGTACGCCTACGCCGAAAACTATTGCTA
>JAAZBA010000401.1 GCA_012514045.1 Clostridiales bacterium
GGGTTAACCGTTTCTTAGATTGGTCTTTCTGTTTTTCGCCTTGCAAAAAATCGCTTTATTGCAGGGCTTCTTTGCTATGCCTTTATTAAGATAGGACAAACATTACTTTCACGCTACTTACCTCATAATACGGCTATCAGCCGGTTCATTAGTCCAAGAGCCATAAGCACACCCACCACTATCAAAAAAATTCCGGAGATGATATTGATAATACGGTAGTGCTTCTTTATAAATGTAAACACTCCTCCCAGCCGGCTAATGAGAACCGCCGATAGGATAAATGGTATGCCAAGCCCCATGGAATATATAAGCAGGAGGAAAAAGCCTTTTATTGCGCTGCCGGAGGAGGAGGCCATCATTATAGCCGAGCCGAGGAACGCTCCCACACAGGGTGTCAGACTGACGGAGTAGACAACGCCGAATATAAATGCAGATATTATGCTGTCAGCCTTTCTTCCGGCTTTCATGCCCTTGAGGAAATTCAGAGGTATTATATCAAGGTATGACAGTCCGAAGAGGATTACAATCGCTCCGCTTACTATGTTGACCGCGATCTGATACTTTGACAGAAACGCTCCCAACGTTCCGGCGAAAACCCCTAAAAGACTGAAAACCAAGGTAAACCCCAGCACAAAAGAGATTGCCCGGGGCAGCACATATTTTTTGTTTTCCTCGTCGCCTGCGAAATACGATATGTATACAGGCAGCATGGGCAATATACAGGGAGATATAAAGGATATTATGCCCTCGAGAAATGTGATAAGATACTGCATATGCAGGTTCCTTTCATATTATATTGCGGCAAGCGATATTTTCATGTGTCTGCACCCCATTACGCTTCGGATATCACATGTTACACGATATCCGCCCCACGAATCAAGCGTACTCCTTCGCCTTTTTACATGTTCATTATACAGGAATGCGGCTGCGAATTCCGTGACTATGTCACATAAAAGAATAAAAACACATCCTAATTTAAAAGGGTGCGTTTTTATTCTTCCCGGCAGGAGTTCAGAGTTATCAGCCTGCCGCCGAGGTATCCAGCTTCGGATCTGTCGTGAGTTACGCAGATTACGGTTTTTCCTTTTGTGTATTTCAGCACATAGTCCATGACGGTTTTCTTTAGCGTTTCATCGAGACCTTTGAATGGTTCATCAAGAAGAACACAGTCGCCATCGTAACATATGGCTCTTGCAACAGCTACTCTTCTCTTCATGCCTCCGCTGTATTCTTTAACAGGCTTTTTCAGGTCGTCCCCGAGATGCAGCTCCCTTAGATGCGCTTCAAGCTCCGCTTTCGGTTTTTTGCATACAAGCCGCAGGTTGCTCACCGCCGTGAAGTCCTCGCAAAGCCTGTCCTCCTGAAACACGAAGGAAATTCTTTCCGGTACCCCGTATATACTACCTTTGTCCGGGGAAATGATCCCTGATATCAGGTTCAAGAGTGTTGTTTTTCCCTGTCCGGAACCGCCCTCAATACAGGTGATGTTTCCGGCAAGGAATGTACAGGAGAAGTTATCAATGACTATCTTTTCTCCGAAGGTCTTTGTCACATTTTTGAGCACTATATCATTCACAGCTTCTCCACTCCTCGAAACGCTCCCTTCAGAGTAAGATTAAATAGCTTCTCCGTTACGACACTCAGGAGGATAATCACAATTGTCCAGCACATCAGATCAGCGTTCTGGAAATATATCTTCGTCTGATAGAGCATCTCCCCTATTGAGCCATCCACCATGCCTATGACCTCAGCGGCGACGCCGGATTTCCACGCCATGCCCACGGAGACTCCGCAGGAAGACAGGAGATATGGCTTGACGGAGGGAAGATAAATATAGAGAAGCTGCTTTCTCCAGGGCACTCGATAGAGTTTTGCCAGCTCCTTCATCTTCACATCGGTGCTTTTAATGCCCTGGAGCACGTTTGAGTATATCACAGGGAAAGCTATTAAAAAGGAGATAAGTATGGTCAGCTGGGTAAAGTCCAGCCATATCAGGCAGAAAATAATGAATGACGCGACGGGCACGGCTTTTATCGTCACCACATATGGCCACAGCAGCAGCTCAAGAGCTCGGAGCCGTCCCGCTGCGATCCCAAGAAACACTCCCGCCGCGAAGGCTGACAGGAAGCCCAA
>JAAZBA010000170.1 GCA_012514045.1 Clostridiales bacterium
ATCTGGTGCGATCAGCGTACTGTGGAGGAATGTGAAGAGATTACCTCAATAATCGGACGTGAAAGGCTCGTTGAAATCACCGCAAACCCCGCCCTGACAGGCTTTACCGCCTCAAAGATCCGTTGGGTCTATAACCATGAGCCTCAAATTTATGAAAAAATATACAAGATTCTCCTTCCGAAGGACTATATCAGATATAAGCTTACGGGAGAGTTCGCTACCGAGGTTTCTGACGCCTCCGGCATGCAGCTTCTTAACATCGGTAAGCGTAGCTGGTCGGGTGAAATGCTCTCAAAGCTCGAAGTATCTCCTGACTGGCTTGGTACTCTTTATGAATCACCGGAGCTTACAGGTAAAATTTCTCGTGAGGCAAGCGAGCTTTGCGGTCTTGCGGAGGGTGTGCCCGTAGCCGGCGGAGCGGGAGATCAAGCGGCAGGCGCCGTAGGTAACGGTATCGTACGCGAAGGTGTAGTCTCCAGCACAATCGGAACCTCCGGCGTGGTATTTGCCCATACCGATTCCCTTACTATCGATCCAAAAGGCAGACTTCAAACTTTCTGTCACGCCGTACCCGGCACATGGCACGTTATGGGCTGTTCTCAGACTTCGGGGCTCTCTCTCCAGTGGATGAGAAACAATTTCTGCATTGAGGAGCTCCGTACAGCTGCTCTTATGCAAATTGATCCATATGAGCTTATCTGCGCCGAGGCTGCCACATCTCCTATAGGCTCTAACGGCCTTTTATTCCTGCCTTATCTTCTCGGAGAGCGCACACCGCACCTTGATCCTGATGCCAGAGGTGTCTTCTTCGGCATTTCTGCGACTCACACAAAAGCCGACATGATTAGGGCTGTAATGGAAGGTGTGACATATTCGCTGTGTGATTCCCTCGATTTAATCCGAGATCTCGGCGTCTCACCCTGCGAAGTCAGAGCCTCAGGAGGCGGAGGAAAGAGCGCCCTCTGGCGGCAGATGCAGAGCAATGTTTTCGGACTGAACGTTACCACGGTGCAATCTGGCGAAGGTCCGGCACTGGGAGTAGCTTTGCTGGCAGGCGTCTGCGCTGGTGTATACGGAAGCGTAACCGAAGCCTGCGACACTGTTATAAGAACGAAAAAAACTCACAAGCCGGATGAAAAGGCTCATGAGATTTATGAGAAGTATCATATGCTGTTTTCAAGACTATACAATGCGTTGAAAGAAGAGTATAAAATACTGAAAATAATCAAATAATCTGTATCTGTAATCCTCTGAGAACTGTCAAGGCAGCCTCGTTTATTTTGTCAGTCACAGCAGCAGTGCATTTTGAATCAACAATTATGGGAAGCTCCGGATTGTAGGCTTTGATTGTTACGGCATTTGATAAAACGCATATGTTTGACACGAGTCCAATAAGTTCCACCGAATCATATTCCCCGTTCTTTATATACTCGGCAAGCTCAATTGACGCGAAGGTGTTCTTTTCGAATATCTTCGCGTTTTTTGATAAGGATTTCGCCTCGCCATACAGCTTATGACCTTCCGTGCCCTTAATGCAATGGTAAATGGGTAGATTCTTGCCTTCCTGTGTAGATAGGTAATCATCAAAGTGTGTGTCGAGAGTATATACTATCTCGTATCCGAGGGATGAGTATTTCTTGATTTTCTCACATATCGGCAGATTCTCAGCCTTTTCAAACCCCAGTGAACCGATAACAAAATCATTTTGATAATCGATTACCACAAGCAGTTTTTTCATATTTCACTATCTCCTTTCATCATATTATGATCATAACATATTACCAGGTCAAAATCAACAGGAGGAAAGCGCCTATGTTAAAAATTTATAAAATTCCCTCGTTTTCTTGACATGCTCTGCTTTGTGTGATACACTATTTATATAATATAAAAGGAGGTTTACCCCCATGAAAAAAGGACAGTTCAAAGGTTTTATTCTCGGAGTCGTAGTAACAATCCTCGTTATCGCGCTTGCCGCCACCGTTTTTGCTGACCCCTATAAGAAGGAAGCAACCTGCTATTACGACGGCATCACCGTAACACTCGACGATGTAGTTCTTGAGCTCAAGGATGTCAACGGCAACACTGTGGATCCCTTCACCATCTCCGGCACAACATACCTCCCGGTTCGTGCTCTTGCCGGCGCCTTAGGTCTCGATGTAGACTGGGATAACGATACAAAGACCGTTATTCTCACAAGCCCTGACTACGTTCCTCCCGTAGACGACGATTATTTATTGGATGATATTGACATTGACGAGATGGTTGAGATTCTTGATATTGACATTGACGCCATTCTTGCTATCCTTCCCCCGGAAGTGATTGAGCAGATCCCCGAGGATCCCACTTTTGAAGAGCTAGTAGCTATCGCTGAAACCCTTGATCCTGAACTCATAGATCAGATCATAGCCATCATATTCCCCGATGGAATACCGGAGGATCTGCTGGAGGAGTAATTCACCAGTTATTTGAAAACAGTCCCGCCGTTTAATGGCGGGATTTTTTCGTCAATGACGCTTGTAAATTTTTTTATCTTTACACAAGGCATCCTCTCGTGATATAATTAATATGTTACATAAAACTAAAATAGGTGAAGAGAATGTCAAAGGATACGAAGCAGCCGATAAAAAAAGTATTTGAAACCCATGACGATATTGAAATTGTCTGGGATAAATCCTATGTTGATTCAATTAGCATATATCCTTCTCCTTTTGTAACAGAACTAAACTGGCACAACAGCTATGAAATTAAGCTTTTTTATGACGGGGAAGGACGTACACTCTGCGGCACCGAAATGTATGATGTCCGCGAGGGGGACATACTTATTATTAGTCCTCTTGTTCCCCATGCATCCTTATGGACAAGCGGTACACTTCGCTATGACCTGATTTTTGTAAGCCCTGATATGTTTAGGTCAAAGGTTATGTTAGGTGGTAAAGAACGTAGGCTACAGCAAT
>JAAZBA010000382.1 GCA_012514045.1 Clostridiales bacterium
ATCCAGCTTACCGATGCCCTTGCAGTACAGGCGAGACAAGGAAGCCTTGCGGCTGTGGACTTTGAGGGAAGAAGGTTTGACACCGGAAGCATTACAGGCTACCTGGAGGCTGTCCTTGAGATGTCACTTGTGAATCCCAAGAGCGCCGAGTGGCTCAGAAATTACATAAGAGAGCGGGCAAAAACATTATAAATATAACATTTAACGATTGAAATTCCGACCATAATGGTGTATAATATATTATTATAAAATAAGAACATGTTCGGAGGTAGTTTTAAATGCAAGTAACAAAAGATACAATAATCGGCGATCTTCTTGACATCGATGTAAACGTGGCTCCTTTCTTCTTCGCCATCGGTATGCATTGCCTGGGCTGCCCAGCCGCCAGAAGTGAATCCATCGAGCAAGCTTGTGCCGTTCACGGAACAGACGCAGACGAACTGGTCTCCAAGATCAATGAGTACCTGGCAAAGAAGTAATTACGATTAAATGAAACAAAAACGCATGCATGAGCTCGGCTCCAGACTTCTGACTGTCGCCGGGCTTGTTCCATATGGTTCCCGCATTGCTGACATAGGCACAGATCATGCGTATTTGCCTGTTTACCTTGCCTCAAAGGGGCTGATTTCCCGTGCCATAGCTTCTGACATTAACCCTCTTCCCCTCGAAAATGCAAGAAAGAATATAGACCGCTTTGATGCCGGGGGTGTTGTTGAACTGAAACTCTCTGACGGTATAAAGGGAATTGATGCGAAGGCGGTGGACGTGTTTATAATTGCCGGCATGGGAGGCGAAACTATAGCTGAAATAATGAGAGACGCCGCGGGATACAAACAGAAGTTTATCCTGTCCCCGATGACAAACGCTGTGAAACTCCGTCGGGCGCTGTATAGTATGGGCTTCTCCATAAAGCGTGAACTTCTTGCAAGAGAGGGATACCGTATTTACCCCATAATGGAAGTATATTACACAGGCATATGCTTTGAGAATTCTCTGTATGAGAGAGCAAGTAAAGCGCTCCTTGATGGCGATTCAGAGCACAAGAGAGAATACATTGAGAAAACAGTACGCTCTATCGAAAAAGAAGCAAAAGCGGGAGAAAATGTAGAGGAGCTTTTGGCTCTTGCAGATACACTTCGAAGGACGGTGAAATAGATGACAAAGGTAAAGGATATACTCAATATATTGAATGAGTTTGCCCCTGCAGATAATGCCGAAGGCTGGGACAATGTTGGTCTACTTGTGGGAGATGAAGAGAAAAAAGTAAAAAAGGTACTTGTAGCCCTTGACATAACTCTGGAAACGGTGCTTGAGGCAAAGGATGAGGGGGCAGATCTGATAGTTGCTCACCACCCTTTGATTTATAAGCCTATGTACAACATAAGAGAGAATAACCGCTGCGGCAAGATTGTCCGTGAGCTTATAAAGAGCGACATCTCCGCCATCTGCATGCATACAAACCTTGATGTGGCAGAAGGGGGAGTCAACGATGAGCTTGCTTCCGTTCTGTCACTTAGACATATCGGAATTGTGCCGAAGACTGCGGGGCTTTTGCGTTACGGCTATCTTCCCGAGCCCATGAGCGTAAAAGAATTTGTGTATTTTGTGTCGAATATATTATCATGCCCGGTCGTACGCTATAATGATACAGATAAAGATATAAGCCTTGTAGCTGTGGGAGGCGGTGCCTGTGGAGACTATATGGAAAGCGCCGCAGAGTTCGGATGTGATGCCTTTGTAAGTGCCGATCTTAAGTATAACGTTATGCTTGACGCTTCATACTTGAATATATGCGCCTTGGATGCCGGTCACTTCTGTACCGAACGCCCCGTATGCCGTGTACTTGCTGAAAAGTTGTGCTTAAGCTTTGAGGGCATTAAGGTTAAAGAGAGTACACATATACCAAACATAAAAGGATTTATACGAAATGGCATTTGATACAATATTTATACATTCAATAATAAAAGAAATGG
Organism: Clostridiales bacterium; assembly: GCA_012514045.1. Lineage (GTDB taxonomy): Bacteria > Bacillota > Clostridia > Oscillospirales > QAMX01 > JAAZBA01. The sequence continues at coordinate 1,974 of JAAZBA010000382.1, forward strand.
GAGAGCTTCTGGAGGGCGCAAGGCTTGACAAAATAGCTCAACCGGAGAGAGACGAGCTGATCTTCTCATTCCACTCCCGTCAGGGAAACCGCAGACTCCTGGTGTCCGCCTCATCTAATGCCCCCAGGCTTCACTTTACCTCCTCGCCTAAGGAAAACCCTCAGACACCGCCCATGTTCTGCATGCTTATGAGAAAGCATTTTCAAGGTGCAAGGCTTGCAGGCATTACCCAGCCCAACGAGGACAGGATCGCTTGCTTTGAGTTCGACTGTGTAGATGAGCTGGGAGAGATGTCGAGAAAGAAAATTGTGGCAGAGCTGATGGGTCGATACTCCAACATAATCCTGGTTGACGGGGAGGGGAGAATTATCGACTGTCTGAAAAGGGTGGATGCGGAGATGTCACCCACAAGGCAGATTCTCCCGGGGCTTTTTTATCGTGAACCTTCTCCCATGAATAAGCTTCGTCTCAGCGAATGCACCGATGAGTGTGTGGAGGAGAAAATCTTAAACGAAGTCGAGGATGTAGCGCTGGATAAGTGGCTTCTTGATCGGTTTTCATGGCTGTCTCCTCTTATGTGCCGCGAGGTAGCCTATCGAGTGACGGGAAGCACCTCCGGCAGATTCACAGACCTCGGACCTACCCTTAGAAGACGGCTCTCAAGCGAGATATCAGCTATTATGATGGACATACGAGGGGGACAAACCGCTCCCTATATGATTCTCGAGCGCAAAACCGACGCAAACGGCAGAGAAAGTCTTGTGCCGGAAGATTTCTGTTATACGGCAATAAGGCAGTACGAGGGGACAAGAGAAGTAAAGCGTTTCGACAGCTTCTGCGAGCTGTTAGACGAGTTTTATTCGGAGCGGGAGGCGCATCAGCATATAGTTCAGCGTTCCCAGAGCATCGTTAAAGCGGTGGAGGGAGCAAGAGGAAGGCTTATAAAGAAAATCGCCGTTCAAAGAGATGAACTCATAACCGCTCGGAACAGAGAGCATTTTAAGCGGGAAGGAGACTTGATAACCGCAAACCTCCACGCTATATCAGGCCGCCCGAGCGAGGCTATATTGACAGATTACTATTCTGAGCCGGACAAAAACGGTGAATATCCGGTATACACCGTAAAACTTGACGCGCGTTATACCCCTCATCACAATGCTCAGATAGCCTATAAGAAATACCAGAGGGCAAAAAACGCTGAAAAGATGCTCCTTGAGCTTATTGCTAACGGAGAGCGGGAGGTGGAATATCTCTCAAGTGTGCTTGATGCGCTGTCCAGAGTTACCTCTGTGGCAGAGCTAGGGGAGATAAGGGAGGAGCTTTATCAAAACGGCTACGCATCACAGAAATGGGCAAAGACTGCGACTCAGAAGAAGAAAAAAGAGAAGCTCCTGCCACCCCTTGAATATCTTTCAAGCACAGGAATGACAATATACGCTGGAAGAAACAACCGACAGAATGAGGAATTGACATTTAAGACAGCCTCAAAAAATGACTATTGGGTGCATGTGCAGCACGAGCACGGCTCCCATGTGATAATACGCTGCCTAGGTTTGCAGCCGGATGAGAAATCCCTTGAGGAAGCCTGTATAATTGCCGCCTGCAACTCCGGCGCGAGGAAGAACGACAAAGTAAGTGTGGACTATACGTTTGTAAGGAATGTATCCCGTCAACCGGGTGGGAAAACCGGCATGGTGTTCTATACAGACTACAGAACCGCGGTTGTATTGCCGGACGAAACAACTATATCTAAGCTTCGGGTAAAATAGGCGTGTTTTGGCTTGACTTTAGGCTGTAAAGGCTGTAAAATAACTCTTGATAAATGAATTATTTTTTATATAAAAAGGAGAACTTTCTCATGAAAGAAAAGGTAAGAATAGGCTTTCTCGGACTCGGAGGACGAGGTCAGGGACTTCTGAAGCTCATACTAAACATGGCTGACGTGGAGGTACCCGCGGTTTGCGATCTCTATGATGACAGAATAAAAGCCGGTATTAATATAGTGAGCGAAGCAAGGGACTACACTCCCACAGGCTATTCTGATTACAGACAGCTTCTGAAGCGTGAGGATATCGATGCTGTAATCATAGCTACCTCATGGCAGACCCACGGCAGAATTACTGCTGCCGCTATGCGTGCAGGCAAATACGCAGCTTTTGAGGTCGGCGGAGCATCCTCTGTTGAAGAGTGCTGGGAGCTGGTTCGCGCGTACGAGGAAACGGGCATCTGGTGCATGATGCTTGAAAACTGCTGTTATGGAGAGCTGGAACTTGCCCTTCTCAATATGATAAAGCAAGGTCTCTTCGGAGAGCTTATCCACTGCCAGGGCGCCTATGGTCACGACCTAAGAGGCGAGATCACCGGAGGCATAGAAAACAGACATTACCGCTTCCGCAATTTCCAGCACCGCAATGGTGAGCTATATCCCACACATGAGTTGGGCCCCATCTGCAATATGCTGAACATCAATAGAGGAAACAGACTCCTTACACTTACAGCTATGTCCACAAAGAGCAGAGGCCTTCATGAATATGCCCTGAAAAACAAACCTGAATACGCAAATGTGGACTGGGCACAGGGTGATGTTACCACAACAATGATCAAGTGTGCTCATGGGGAGACGATCCTCCTCAAGCATGACTGTTCTCTTCCCAGATCCTATTCCCGTGAGATCTGGGTTCAGGGTACAAACGGCATAGCCGTAGAGTTAGGTGACAAGATTGTTATCCAGGGACGTTCTCCTGAAGGCGGTTGGATGGAGTTTGAGTGGGAAGCCCTTTCAAAGTATATAGAAGAGTTCCGTCATCCCCTGTGGACCTGGTTCCGTGAAGCCGGAGTAAAGGGCGGGCACGGCGGCATGGACTACCTTGTGCAGCGCGCTTTCATTGAGAGCGTAAAGGAAGGAAAGCTTCCGCCTATCGATGTATACGACTCCGCCACATGGATGAGCATCACCTGCCTTACGGAGCAGTCAATTTACATGGGCAGTATGCCCGTAGCAGTTCCCGACTTCACAAACGGCATGTGGATCGACAGAAGACCCGATCCAAAATGCCGCTACTCTCTTGACGCAGTTCACAATGATTTGTTTTAGGAGGACTGAATCATGTCCGAAAATGTAAGACTTGGTTTTATCGGCTGTAATTACAGAGGAAGCGGTATGCTTTCCCTCCTGTCTGAGATGGAGGATGTGGATATAGTCGCCGTATGTGACAGAATAGAGAGCAATGCTAATAAAGCCGCTGCCATTGTCACAGAAAAGGGAAAGGCAGAACCGGCTAAATACCTTGACCATCATGAACTTTTGTCCCGTGACGACATACAGGGCGTGATAGCTTGCACAGCCTGGCTTGACCATGTGAATTTGGCAGTAGACTGCATGAGAGCCGGCAAATATATCGGCTTTGAGGTTGGCGGCGCTTGCTCCGTTGAAGAGTGTTGGAGGCTTGTCTATGCTTACGAGGAAACCGGTGTACCCTGTATGATGCTTGAAAATTGCTGTTACGGCCGCAATGAGCTGGCGCTTCTAAACATGATAAAGCAAGGCTTGTTCGGTGAGCTTATACATATGCAGGGCGCCTACGGGCACGACCTGAGCCACAGTCTTGTAAGCCGCATACAGGAGCGTCACTACCGCACTTTCCACTATCATCACCGCAACTGTGAAAACTATCCCACCCATGAACTTGGTCCTATATGTAATATGCTCAATATAAACAGAGGAAACAGGCTGCTTACCCTGACTTCTACCGCCAGCAAGGCAAGAGGGCTGAATGCCCGCGCAGCGAAGATGTTCGGAGAAGATTCCATGCCGGCGCAGAGACACTGGAACCAAGGTGACGTGATTACCACTGTCATTAAATGCGCCCATGGAGAGACGATAACAATCAACCTGGATACAACCCTTCCCCGTCCATACTCCCGCGAGCTTTGTGTTCAAGGCACAGAGGGCATATACATGGAGGACGGAAACAGAATTTACATTGAAGGGATAAGCCAAACACCACACGAGTGGGACTGCTTCGCCCCCTACCTTGAGAAATATGAGCATCCCCTCTGGAAATGGTTTAAAAACACAGGTGTAAAGGGCGGACACGGCGGTATGGACTACCTTGTGCAGCGCGCTTTTATCGAAAGCATCCGTGACAATCGGGAGACACCTATCGACGTCTACGATACGGCTACATGGATGAGCATAACTGCGCTCAGCGAGGATTCCATTGCCTTGGGCAGCATGCCTGTTGCAATTCCCGACTTCACCAACGGCTTATGGATCGACAGAAGACCAGATCCCAAATGCCGCTACTCCCTTGACGCGGTACATAATGACTTGTTCTGATTTTAAATTTGCCTCAATGATATTCATTGGGGCTTATTTTGCATATAATACGGAGGAATAGCAATGAAATTCAAATATGACCACGACCTTCACATCCATTCATACCTCTCATCGTGCTCAAACGATCCTGAGCAGACCCCTCAAAGAATTCTGGACTACGGCAAAAAATACGGACTTACTACTCTGTGTCTAACGGATCACTTCTGGGACGAGACCGTGGAGGGAGCCTCGGAATGGTATGCTGTTCATGACTATCCCCATATATCCAAGGCGCTGCCTCTCCCGCAATATGATGGCATACGGTTTCTGTTTGGATGTGAAACCGAAATGAATCGCTTCCTTACGGTGGGGATATCGAAGGAGAGGATGGAAGAGCTCGATTTCATTATAATACCCACAACCCATATGCACATGAATAGATATGCAATGAATGGATATACAATATTCGAGGAACAGTCGAAGAACGTGCGTACAAGGGCAGAAGCCTGGGTAAAACGATTTGAGCATCTACTTAATATGGATCTGCCTTTTTATAAAGTCGGTGTTGCCCATCTTGCATACGGGCTCATCGCCCCAAGCCGGCAGGAAACATTGGAGGTACTGGATCTGATAACGGACGATGACTATGCAATGTTGTTTAAAAAAGCGGCACAGGTGGGAATCGGCATAGAACTAAACCATTCGGATATGTCCTTTAAAGATGAGGAAAGCGATATAATCCTCCGTCCTTTCAGGATAGCCAGGGAATGCGGCTGTAAATTCTACCTGGGTACCGATGCCCACAATCCTAAAACTTTTGATGACGCAAGAGAGGTTTTCAACAGAGCCATAGATATGCTCTCCCTTGAGGAAAAGGATAAGTTCATTATAGGAGGTTAATATGTTTTCAATTGATGCAAGAAGCCTCGGATATGTGGATGTGGCTGTATGCGGAGGAGGAATTGCCGGAGTCTGCGCCGCTGTAACCGCCGCGAGAAACGGCTCAAAGGTCATGCTCATAGAGGCGGGAGGCTGTCTCGGCGGCACAATGACCGAAGGAACCATTCCATACGTTATTGACCGCGACAACAAGGGAGGAATAGTACGAGAACTATATGAATTTCTTGAGGAGCATGAAATGTGCTGTCCTCGCCGTGGAGATAAAGCGGACAAAAACGGGAAAAGAATCCCCGGCGCCATTCTTGACATAGAAGGCGCGAAATATTTCTTCGATAAAATCTGCCGTGAAGCCGGCGTTCGGGTGCTGTTCCACAGCCGGGCTGCTGCGGTTAACCATACCCTGGGACATATAAACAAGCTTCTCATCTCCACGGAGTGCGGTTTATACTTTCTTGAGGCTAAGATATATATTGACGCCACCGGCGGGGGCAACCTGTCCTGTCTTGTGGGCTGTGAATGGGAGTGCGGTGAGCCATCTACCGGGAAGCCCAGCCCGGCCAGCGTCGGAATGGCTACAGTTGGCTTTCCTGAGGAATATAACGGCACAGACTCCGAGGAAGAGAAGACAGCCTACGGTACGCTCCTTGAAAAAAGAGGCATCAGAGTGTCATCTCAGCAGGCAAGCATAGTAAAGCTGCCGTCTCTTAAAACCTGGGATGTGAGCGTAAATTTCCAGTATGACGTAATGCCGGACGACATTTTCTCTCTGTCAAATGCTACATATGAAGGCAGACGTGAATCCTTCGATGTTATTCATGCTCACAGACAGATACCGGGATATGAGAACCTGAGTATAGTGTATACCTCCTCTCACATTGGTATTCGTGAGGGAAGGAGGATACAGGGAGTTTACCGCATTACAGACGAGGACATAATCGAGGGCAGACGGTTCGATGACGGCATATGTCTTGTCACAGCATCGGTGGATGTGCATAAGCTTAATGACGATGACACCCTGAACACAAGCAGAGGCTACAGAACAAAACCCTATCATATACCATACCGCTCTCTTTTGCCTAAGGGCAGCGACAATATTCTCCTTGCGGGAAAATGCATCTCCGGTGACTTTTATCCCTTTTCCTCATACCGTATGATGGGAAACATGGCGGCAACGGGAGTTGCTGCGGGATATGCCGCCTCACTGTGTGTTAAAGAAGATATGCTTCCCCGTGAGGTGGACGGCAAAAGAGTAAAGGAATACATGTGGGACTATCTGCACGAAAGGAACTGAGCAGTATGAGTAAGATTCTGCTTCAGTATATCATATCAAAACAGCACCATAAATACCGCAGAGTCTTTCCGGAGTATGACAATCTCTGCGAGGAATACGCGTCTTTGGGGCTGTCTCCAAAGGAGCGAATGACAAGAAGATTTGAGTTGTTTTGCTCTCTTGAGAAGCCTGTTCTTCTTGGGGACGAAAAGATTTGCTTTCTTCGCACAGTAGAGAAACTTCCTGACTGCCTTACCGAGGCGGAATGGAAGGACATAAAATCAAAGCACTTCATACATGAGCTGGGGTATATGTCAAATCTTTCTCCCGACTATGAGAGCGCCGTAAGAGACGGTCTCATGTCAAAATACGACGATGCAGACGAATACGGGAAGAGAACCCTTGACGCAATCTTTTCCCTAACCGACAGATACAGGCAGGAGGCGGAGCGTCAGGGGAAAACTGAGCTCGTGAGAATCCTTTCACGGGTACCGAAGTATGGCGCGGAAACTTTCTACGAGGCGCTTCAATCTTTCCGTATAATCCATTATAGCTTATGGCTTGAAGGCAACTACCATAACACCGTGGGACGCTTCGACAAATATATGTATCCTTACCTTAAAGCAGATCTGGACAGCGGCAGACTTACACAAGATGAAGCGCAGGAGCTTTTGGAGGATTTCTTTATCTCCTTCAACAAAGACTCGGATCTATACACAGGCGTACAGCAGGGCGATAACGGGCAGAGCATGGTACTGGGAGGAATCGACTCCGATGGCAGAAGTGTTTTCAATATACTGTCTGAAATGTGCCTTAAAGCCAGCAGAAACCTTATGCTTATCGATCCGAAAATTAATCTCAGAGTCGACAAAGACACACCGATCGAGATTTTTAAATTGGGCAGCCAGCTTACAAAGGCAGGTCTTGGCTTCCCCCAGTACTCAAATGACGATGTGGTTATAGAAGGACTTATGAAGTTGGGGTACGAGGAGCGGGACGCAAGAGATTACGTTGTGGCAGCATGTTGGGAGTTTATTATCCCCGGCGTAGGCGCGGATGTGGCAAACATAGGAGCGCTGTCATTCCCGAAAATTATTGATATAAGTCTTCATAAGCATCTAGCTTCCTGCGATACCTTCGAGTCTTTTCTCGTTAAGGTCAAGGAGGAGTTGAAAGCAGAGTGCGACAGGATTTGCTCTAATATAAAGGATTTATGGTTTGTGCCCTCACCTTTTATGAATATAATGATGCGTGGCGGAATATACGAGGGTAACAAATATAACAATTTCGGTATACACGGCACCGGTATCGCCACCGCCGCCGACTCTCTTGCCGCCATAGAGAAGCATATGTACCATGACAGGAACATCAGCGCGGAAAAGCTTATTACGGCTGTTGATTCGGATTTTGAAAAGGAAAACGATATTTTACCTCTTTTGCGTTATGGATCACCAAAGATGGGCAATAACGACGATGCAGCCGATTCGAAGGCTATAGAGCTTCTGAACTGCTTCTCTGACAGCCTTAAAGGTAAAGTTAATTGCCGGGGTGGTATATACAGAGCCGGCACAGGCTCTGCTATGTACTATTTGTGGCACGCCTCCGAGATAGGAGTGTCTCCGGACGGAAGAAGAAGGGGAGAGCCCTTTGGTGCAAATTTTTCACCGAGTCTTTTTGTAAAGATAAAAGGACCTATATCCGTAATCAAATCTTTTACAAAACCGGATCTGCGAAAGACAATAAACGGAGGACCTCTCACTCTTGAATTTTCAAACTCAATGTTCTCTTCCGATGAATCAATAGAAAAAATCGCCTCATTTGTGAAAGCATACATCACAATGGGCGGTCATCAGATACAGCTCAACGCTGTAAACAGTGAGCTTTTGCGTGACGCCCAACTACATCCGGAGCGCCATGGACAGCTTGTGGTGCGTGTCTGGGGTTGGAGCGCATACTTTGTAGAGCTTGACCGTGAGTATCAGGATCACGTAATAAGTCGGAATCAGTATACGGTATGACAGGTGTTATATTTGATATAAAGGAGTTCTCCATCCACGACGGCCCGGGCTCAAGAATAACAGTGTTTCTTAAGGGCTGCTCCATGCGCTGTCTGTGGTGCCATAACCCGGAAGGTTTGTCCACTATACCGCAGCTTATGTACAGAGAGAGCAAGTGTGTCCACTGCGGTGCGTGTAAAAGGG
>JAAZBA010000269.1 GCA_012514045.1 Clostridiales bacterium
CACTTCAATAATTGACTTTTCGTCTGTGTTGCCGTCGTAATGGATTTGTGCTTCTGGAAAGCGGGAAATAATCTTCTTTATAAATTCTGCGTTGTTTGATGTAAAGCCCGTAAAACTCAGCGCATTCATCTTTTCTACAGTGTCGAAGAAAATGTCAAGTTGTTTCTTTGTATGGCTCTGCATAACACTGTCAAACTTTAGCGGTATACTGTTTTCGAGGGCAAATGAGAGTGTTTCTTCAAGTGTTGGGATTACTGTACCACGAAACTCTTCTTCCATCCAAAGTCCGTAATCATACTCTCTTGCCTGATCAAAGCTTATAGAGTCTATGGGGATTTCTTTTTCTATTTTCCTTCCGTCCCTATATCTGGCGGTGGCGTTAATTGTACGGTTGTGAAGAATTACACATCGGTTGTCTAAAGTAAACTTCGTGTCAAGCTCTATCATGCCGTAGCCTTGTTCTTTTGCGGCTTTAAAAGCAGGCAATGTATTCTCAGGATATTCGCTTGCAACTCCTCTATGAGCTTCAAGAATAATTTCCTTCATTTCTGTCTCTCCTTTTCACTGATAAAGATTAACCCACGCCGAAAACGCGACGCGGGTAGTCTCCTTTATATGCAATATGTATTGTACACCGTGCTCGCCAGGGCGCGCATATCACGCACAATGTGTCTGTTGTACTCGGTAAGCACAGGCTTCGAAGGATTTCTTGTAAGCTCCGTCATTTTTATGCCCTCAAGGTTCATGTGGTACTTCGCCGTTACGGGATATGACATGGACTCAGTGAAGGCTGCCATGGAGAGGATAGACGCCACGGTTTCGGCTTTCTCATGCTCCGGATTCTTACAGAGCCATGCATACAGTTCCGGGTGGAAATTAGCCATAACTCCGCTGTAACCTGCAGCCCCGAGTCTCAGGGTGTAAAGCAGTGTCTGAGCATTGGCATTATAGAGCTTTATGGATCTCCCTCCAAGCTTTGCAAAGTTTGAAAGTTGCGTAAGCCTTGACTCAAGCATTTTCACGTCACAGCATGTATCTTTTATGAAGCTGAATCTGCCAGTATCTGCGCACCAATCTATTATATGATCGGTCAGAAGGCGCTTATAGGGGTGGGGACACTCATAAATTCCAAGAGTAACTTGCTGCGGAAGGCGGGAAATCAGCTTTTCGCAATTTTTTATCCACTCCTCGTCCCCTTCGTTCATTATATCAAGCTTATTTGATATGAGAACCACGGAATCGGCTCCCGTTTCACTCATCGCTGTAAGCTCGTATACCTGACTTTCAAATGAATCGGATATATGCCCCGATACAACGACGTTTTTGCCTGCTTTTTTGAATACCTCTACCACAGTGGAGGCAATCTTAACTCTCTCATCCAACGAGAGATAAAACATTTCGCTTGACTGACACACAGAGAAAACGCCGTCGCATCCTTTTTCGAGGTAGTAAGCGGCTATTTCACGTATAGCACTGTAGTCAACAGTATAATCAGCGTTATAAGCTGTTATCATTGTAGGATATACGCCATTAGTTATGCTCTTCAATGAAAAACACCTCTTTTTTATTTTGCTAACTCCTCATTTAAAAGTTCTCTTATGAGGGTAGGGTTACCGGTGCCACGGAGGACCCTCATTACCTGCCCAAAAAGAGCATCGAAAGCTTTTACCTTACCTCCTTTGTAGTCGGCGACTATCTTCGGGTTCTTTTCGATAACCTCGAGAACAACAGCCTTGACAATGCCGTCGTCGAAGATTGTAAGAAGGCTGTTTTCGGAGCAGTATTTGTCTACGTCTACATCCTCGTTGTAAACAGCTGTGAACACCTTCCTTGCGTTCTGTCTCGTCAACTCTTCAGAGGAGACAAGCGCAATTATTCTTGCAAGCTTCTCCGGTGCAAACACAAGATCGTCCGCCGTTTTGCCATCACGGTTCAGAGCATTCATACATTCGCCCAGAATAAAGCCGGATACATCTCTCGGAGCAGCGCCGGCGGCGATTGTATCTTCAAAAAGGTCACAGAGAGTTCTGCTCTGTGTGATGAGATCCGCATCGTATTCAGGAAGGTCAAACTCTTCTATATACCTCTCTCTTTTTATCTCTGGGAGTTCCGGAAGAGACTCGCATATCTTCTCAATCCACTCATCTGATATGATAATGGGAGCAATATCCGGGTTCGGAAAGTAACGGTAGTCAGCTGCTGTTTCTTTGTCTCTCATAGAGAAGGATTGACCTAATATGTCATCCCAGCGGCGAGTTTCCTGAACAAGCTCCTCAGTGCCGCGCTCAATTGCATCGATATGTCTTGCGGCTTCGTATTCAATGGCACGGGTTATGGCGCTTATGGAGTTCATGTTCTTCATTTCCGTTCTTACACCCAGCTTTGTCTCGCCCACAGGACGAACTGAGATATTGATATCAGCTCTCATAGAACCTTCTTCCATGCGGCAATCGGAAACCCTGCCAAATCGCAGAAGAGTACGAATTCTCTCAAGATATGCTACTACTTCTTCAACACTTCTGAAATCCGGGTTGCTAACTATCTCACAGAGAGGTACGCTTGTTCTGTTAAAGTCCACAAGTGATGAATCGGTCCACATGTCGTGAACAAGCTTTCCCGCGTCCTCTTCCATGTGAATCTGCTTTATACCTATTACTTTTTTCCCTTTTGAGGTCTCAATTTCAACACCGCCGTCAACACAAATAGGAGCATAGAACTGGGTTATTTGGTATGCGGCAGGGAGATCCGGGTAGTAGTAGTTTTTCTTATCAAATGTATTACGACGGTTAATGTGGCAGTTTGTGAGAAGTCCTGCAGTTATGCCAAGCTCTACAACCTTTTGATTTGTCACGGGGAGCATACCGGGCATACCGGAGCAAGCGGGGCATACGTGCTCATTTGGATCTCCTCCAAACTTCGCGGAGCATGAGCAGAATATTTTGGACTCAGTAGAAAGCTCTACATGAACCTCAAGACCCAATACTATTTCATATTCCATCTCTAATTACCTCCCAGAATCTTCGTACGCAGCTGCAATGGAAATTATCTTGCTGTCACAAAGAGAATCACCCATGAGCTGTATGCCGATAGGCATACCGTCGGGATCGAGGCCACACTGTGTAACAACGGATGGAATACCTATTATTGAAGCAACGGCTGTATATTTCCTCTCAGAAATACGTGCCTCATCGTTGTCAAGAGCGTACCCTAAAGGATATGCGCTTCCAGCGCTGACGGGAGAAAGTACTGCGTCATACTTTTTGAATGCTTCTGTCATCTCTTCTCTTACAAGTCTTCTTATTTTCAGAGCCTTGAGATAAAATTTCTCGTAAAATGCCTTAGAGAGAGAAAGGGAGCCCATTAGCACAATTTTCTTAGTGTTTAAGGAAAAGGCTTCGCTTCTGGATTTTATGTATATGTCCTCAAGCCCCTCACAGTTTTCCGCACGGTAACCAAACTTAATACCATCGAATCGGGAATAGTTGTTACATGCTTCGGCAGAGGATATGATGTGGTAAGCGTCAGAGGCATAGTCTGCGCAGGCAAGAGTAAACTCCTCGCACTTTATACCAAGGGTCTCAAGCTTTTTAATAAATCCCGATGTCAGTTTTTTTGCGTCATCCGTAAGACCTTCAAACAACTGTACAGGAACACCCACTTTCATGCCCTTGACATCGACGATATCGTAGGTATAACGCTCCGCAGGGAGGGAAGTGCCATCGTTACAGTCGTGACCAGCGATAACAGAGAGAAGTTTTGCAGCTTCCCTGGTTGTTCTGGCACAGACGCCTACCTGCTCACTTGATGATACAGAGGCTATGACGCCATAGCGGGATACCGTTCCGTATGTGGGCTTTATAAACGAAACACCGGAGAATGATGCATAGCGTCTCGCGGAGCCGTCGGAATCTACACAAAGTCCATAATTCGCATCACCGATTGCCACGGCGGTAGCTGCCCCTCCGGAGATTCTTTTCTCTGATAAGTGGTTTATTGTGGGGCCAAAAAATGAGCTCTCGGTTGTAATATCCATGCCGAACTCACCGGTATTAGTCTTTCCGGCAAATTCATAGCCATCTTCACGCAAGCGAGAAATAACCGTTGCTTCAAAGGGGGCAGTAAAGTTTGCAAGCATTTTTGAAGACGCAGTAGAATACATGCCTGTGGTCAAGATTGTGTCATCGACGCACACAGCCCTGGAAGCATCATTAATGTCGAGCTTTGTTACATAACAGTTGAGTTTATCCATTTTTTCTCTCTTTCTTTATTCCACAATTCTCGGCACCTGGAATGCGCCTTCATACTGCTCCGGTGCATTTGATAGTATCTGATCACGGGAGAATTTCTTAACTTCCATATCATCACGGAAAACGTTTACCATACTGTAGTTGTATACCATAGGCTCTCTGCCCTCAGCGTTCACTTTTTCAAGGGACTCAAAGCATGCCATGGATATACTTTCGTATTTATCTATTGCTTTGATTTCTACTTCGGATAGAGAAAGCTTATTAAGCTCCGCAAGCTGTATCAGCATCTATGATCTCTCCTACCTGATTTTAATATGAACCTCTCGGAGCTGCTGCTCTGTCACCTCACTGGGTGAACCTAACATAAGATCCTGAGCGTTCTGGTTCATCGGGTACGCGATAACTTCTCTAATGTTTTCCTGCTCGGTTATTAGCATGAGTATACGGTCAATGCCCGGAGCCATACCGGCATGAGGCGGCGCGCCATAATGGAACGCATTATAAAGCGCCGAGAATTTTGTCTCTAGCACATCCCTGGTATAACCTGCGATTTCAAAGGCCTTCTCCATGATATCGGGGCGGTGATTTCTCACAGCACCGCTTGAAAGCTCTACACCATTACATACAATATCATACTGATAAGCAAGAATTTCAAGAGGATCCTTATTGAGAAGCGCATCCATCTCTCCCTGAGGCATTGAGAAGGGATTGTGGGTGAAGTCTATCTTGCCCTCTTCCTCATTAAGCTCAAACATAGGAAAATCTACAATAAAGCACATCTCGAAACGGTTTTTATCGATTATATCAAGTTTCTCCCCCAGCTCTGTACGAATCTGTCCGGCAAGCTTATCAACTATGTTCTTGGAGTCACAGATAAAGAACAGCGTGTGTCCCACCTGTAAATTTAGCATACTAATAAGTTCAGCCTGCTTTTCTTCAGAAAGAAACTTCACAATCGGTCCCTTCAGCGTCATATCCTCAGCTATAGTTATATAACCTAAGCCTTTCATACCGATGGAAAGAGCATAATTTAGAAGATTTTCAAAGAAGGATTTTGAGCGACCTGCGCAGTTGGCAACTATACCGCGTACGGGGCGGTTCTTGAAAGCTGCAAACTCAACATTGGAAAAGAACTCTGTAAGGTCGCAAATCTCCAATGGATTGCGAAGGTCGGGCTTATCTGTTCCGTATTTGAGCATGCTTTCGGTGTAAGTAATACGCTTGAAAGGTGCTGGTGATACGTATTTATCTGTAAATTTAGAGAAAGTGTTGTAAAGCACCTTTTCGGCAACCTTGAGGACATCCTCCTGATCTGCGAAGGACATCTCAAAGTCCAGCTGATAGAACTCTCCAGGTGACCTATCAGCTCTGGCATCCTCGTCACGGAAGCAGGGAGCTATTTGATAGTATCTGTCAAAACCGGAACACATAAGCAGCTGTTTGAACTGTTGAGGTGCTTGAGGAAGAGCATAGAACTTTCCGTGATGCTTACGGCTGGGCACGAGATAGTCACGTGCGCCTTCCGGGGAAGAGCATGTAAGAATAGGTGTCTGTACTTCGGTAAATCCAAGAGCATCCATCTGTGAGCGCAGATAGCTTATAAGCTTGGAGCGCAAAAGAATATTTGAAGCGACCTTAGGATTTCTCAGGTCAAGATAACGATATTTAAGTCGAACGTCCTCTCTGGTGTCACGGCTTGTAGTTACATCAAATGGCAGCTGATTCTTACACGGACCGAGCAGATCTATTTCCGATGCTCTAAGCTCTATTTTTCCTGTAGGGATCTTGTCATTGATTGTTTCAGCGTCTCTGAGCGTAACCAATCCAAGGACAGATACTACAGCTTCTTTTGATACGTTTTCAAGCAGTGCTTCATCATTGAGTACTATTTGAGTAACACCATACTGATCGCGAAGATCGATAAAAAGTACACCGCCATGGTCCCTGATCGTTTCTACCCAGCCGGCAAGTCTAACTTTCTGTCCGACATGCGATTCGCGAAGCTCTCCGCAGTTATTTGTTCTGTACTGTACAGCCATATGGAATATCCTTTCCTTATGTTATTAACATATGATTATAGCATATTTCTGTGTTGAAGTCAATTATTTTTGTGCTATATAGGCTGTGATGTTGCATAAATATGATGCTTTTCATCTCAACGATATTGGATTTTCTGAAGGGTATAGAATACCCCAAAAAATTAATATATCCGTTTGCATAATAATTGTAGGATTACAATAGATGTGTTACACTTCGAGTGTAATACTTGGAAAAAAGTATAGCAATTGAGAGCCGGATGTGTTACAGTTAAGTTAG
>JAAZBA010000297.1 GCA_012514045.1 Clostridiales bacterium
AAAGGTGCCGGAGGAAGATCCTGGAACAGAAAGAGCGCTCCCGTCAATTGTACCGTGCACAGCGCCTATGATACCGGCACCGCCCACGGTGAATACCTCGTTGACCTGATAAATTCCAGAGGAGGAGAGAACTTTGAAGCTGCCGGAGGAACCGAGACCGCTGAGCATAGGAAGCATACCATAGGAGGTAATAACGCTCTTTGTGTCCGGGTATGCAAGCACGGGGGTATCGGTGACGGTAATGATAGACTGATCCAGATAGGCAGCCCTTGACATTGGAGTCATCAATTCTCCCACGCTATTAATTCTTGGGTTTGCTTTATCCTCAAAAATAAACCTTTGACTGCGTACGTTTATACCAATATCAGAATTTTTAAGTACACTTCTGGCACGCTCTTTTTCGTATTCCAGCTTTTTACCATTATTGTCGATAAAAACAAGTTTCTCTACATTGCCAGACTCGGTGTATTCAGCATAGGCATGGACGATTTGGCCGATATCGTTGCCTCTTGCTCTTAAAAGCGACGTAAGTTCCGATAGAGTTATCTCATAGTTCCAGCTTTTATTTGTCATGTTTGTCTGAGATTCAAAATCGTCCCTAACGGCTCGTAGGTAAGGGAGAGCCCTGGACCAGATGTTCTCGCTGTGCTCCGTGGCGCCACCGTTGGAAGAATGGTAAACAGCATTTATAGGCTCACCGTTATAGGTGATGTACATGCCCCTCGTTTGTTCTACTGCCGTGTCCGTGTTTTCATTTGCATTTTTAACGCCGTAATACACTTGACAATCAATGGTATTGCAAAGATCAAAGCCCTGAGAACGGTGCTTATCCATTGTATAAACAGCGAAGCTTCTCGCCGCCAGCGCCTGAGCTTTCAACGCCTCAAGAGGCCACTTGGGGCTCATCTCATAGGGAAGAATGCCCTTGATGTAGTCTTCAATATTAATCACGTTTACGACATTAAGAGAGCCGTTGGAGTTGCGGACATATTCAAAGGCACCGTTATAGATGTTGTTTTTAAACCAAGTGCGGGTCGGCGTGCCATCAAGCGACTGCGGTACCACCGCAAGAGTCCAGCCGCTTGAGTTCAGAGTTGTAAGCATCGTGCCGGATGTAGTGTTAGAGATGGTGTATGTTGAACCAGAGGCGCGTATAGTTATTTCCGTGCTATCTATCTGAGCAAGCGGGATAAAGTTGTCGCTCGGGTCATAGTACCCAACTTTGTATCCCGAACCGTATCCCACCGTATTCTGCAGATTCGCGCTTGAAAGTGCGTTTTCTCCATAGCGAAGCCCGACACGAATAAGAAGTCGTGAGGAAAGTTCACCGACTGGCATTGGCGCGGCATATGAGGAAAAGGTAAGAGTTATAAGAAGCAAGAAAGACAATACTATAGCGAACAGTCTTTTCATTGTCGTATCCTTTCGAAAAAGTCTCATTGGGCACAAAATTACAGGAAACATTATACAGTAAAACATTTGTTTTGTCAAATTATTCGATTGACATTATATACAAACTCTGTTACAATATTATCAAATGATAGAGGAGCATCCCGCATCAGTATCCGTCACAAGGCAGAGCCCTGCCAATGAGTGATGGAGAAAGGACAGGGGTGCCGAAGGGAGTACGCAGGGCTTGTGCGTGCGCCTTGGTTGCGGAGCAAAGGGAATACCGCCGCGACTGTCATCGAGTCAGATCGGTGGAGAGCTATCCTTTGATTACCGGCGCAAGTCTTTAAAGTCGAGCCCGTGTATATCTTTGGATTTCGAAACCGACCAGCAGGTCGGTTTTTCCTTTTAATCGGCAAAAGTACTGGACATTCTATGTTTTTTGGTGTATACTAACCATATTCTGGCGATTAATTGAATTCTATCTATATATATTCTGTTTTTATATGTTTTATATGTTGAAAGGAAGATCAAAATGAAAAAACCTGTATTTAGAGGAGCATCTGTCGCAATAGTAACTCCGTTTAAGGACGGAAGAATAAATTATGATGTACTGAAAAAAGAGATTGAGTTCCAGATTGAAAACAGTACCGACAGTATAACAATTTGTGGCACTACTGGTGAAGCATCTGTCATGACTGATGCTGAGCACAGAGAATGTATCGCTTTTGCAGTCAAGCAAGTAGCGGGAAGAGTCCCTGTGGTTGCAGGCACTGGCTCCAACGACACCGCTTATGCACTTGATCTTTCTCTGTTTGCTCAGGAGGCGGGAGCCGATGGGCTCCTTCTTGTAACGCCCTACTACAATAAGACAACCCAGCGGGGACTTGTGAAACATTTCACATATATTGCCGACCGTGTTGACACTCCAATGATTCTCTACAATGTACCCTCGAGAACTGGTATGTCATTCACCTGTGACACATATTTTGAGCTCTCAAAGCACCCCAATATCAACGGTGTAAAGGAAGCAGGGGGAGACTTCTCCTTAATCCTCAACACAATGGCTCGCTGCGGCGATGAGCTGAATATCTGGTCCGGTAACGACGATCAGATTGTACCTTTGTTGGCGTTAGGAGCAAAGGGCATAATTTCCGTTGCCTCCAACATAATCCCGAAGCAGATACACGAAATTTGCCGTCTTTTCTTTGAGGGCAACGTAGCGGAAAGTGCTGCGATACAGAAGAAGTACGCCGAACTTATCAGATGCCTCTTTATAGAGGTTAATCCAATTCCGGTAAAGACTGCTATGAGACTTATCGGTTTTGACGTGGGTAATCTGAGAATGCCTCTGTTTGATATGGCTCCTGCAAACCTTGAGATTCTGAAGGCTTCACTGAGAGATGTAGGGCTTATAGGATAGGTGATAATATGGTAAAGATAGCG
>JAAZBA010000133.1 GCA_012514045.1 Clostridiales bacterium
CAGAGCAGCTGATTTGTAATCAGCAGGTTGATGGTTCGATTCCGTTCACCAGCTCCACGGGTACGCTTGTCTTTGATATAATGCGCCCGTTATATGGGGGAGATTTCCCGAGAGGCCAAAGGGGGCAGACTGTAAATCTGTTGTCACTGACTTCGGTGGTTCGAATCCACCATCTCCCACCAAAAAATCCGAAAGCATAGTTTTCGGATTTTTAATTTTCGTCCGCAGAACACAACTACAATAATCTTCTTGTGAAGCATACGTCAAAACAACAGACCTTGTAAATTGCGCGAGGTCTGTTTTCATCTCTTTTTTATAGCTCCTGATGCAATTTAAAGATTTTTTGAATAATTCTCCGAAAAAAAGCGTAATCCGCAGAAAAAAACGTAATATATAAGTAAGGAAGTAAAGAAAGGAGAACACAATATGAAATACACATCGGCAGAAGCTGCAAAGCTACTCAGAAAGCTCAATGACGAATATACCTCTCTCCTTGGAAAGGAGAGCCGCACAAGCAGTTTCCTTGCGGCAATGGGAGAGGATGTTGAGTCCGTTCGCCCGAAGTACGACTATAGCGAGGTACAGCGGGAGCTTGCGGATTTGGAAAACAGAGTCCGCAAGGTAAAACACGCATTAAACGTATTTAACACCATCACGGTAGTACCGGAATTCGGAATCACAATTGATGAGATGCTGGTGCTCATCCCTCAGCTTACGAAGCGCAAGGCGAAGCTCTATGAGATGAAGAGCGCCCTTCCAAAGGCGAGGGAAGAGGTGAGGTATAGCCGGAACACAAACGTCATCGACTACCGTTACGCCAATTAGGACATCGAGGAGGCGCAGCGGGATTACGACGCTGTTTCCGATGAGCTTTCAAGAGCACAGACCGCTCTGGATCTTCTGAACAACACTGTAACGCTGGAAATTGACTAAAATGCCTTCCGTCGGCTCCGCCGCGCACTTTATAAGCTCAAAGGATCGATAATGTTCAATGATTGAGTTATAGTTTTTCTTTGATATGTTATCGGTTATGCGCTATGTGTTTAATGTTAGCGTGCTTATAAGAAAAAGACAGTGCCTGCGGAGACCGTAAAAGCTTCCGGCGGCAGAAGCTCGGTTTCAAGCCGCCTCAAATGGATTTTTAAGGAGGACGCGAATGACATACGTAATGTCCGACCTGCACGGCTGTTATGACAAGTACCTTAGGATGCTGAAGATTATTGACCTGAAGGACGAGGACACGCTGTACATATTGGGAGACATTGTGGACAGAGGAGACGAGGGACTTCGCCTTGCTCTGGATTTGCGGCTCAGAGAGAATGTTGTTGTACTGAGAGGAAATCACGACTACACGGCGCTGACGCTTCTGCGTCAGTTGGAAGTGAGGAACCCACCGGAGGGGATAGTCGAGATTTTCAATCTCTGGTTTTCCGACGGGGGAAACGCCACCTACATAGAATACAGAAATCTTACTCCGGAGGAAAGAAAGAACGCCCTCTCATTTTTAAATTTCATGGCAATATACGAGGCGATTGAGGTGGGGAGCAGAAGCTTTTTCCTTGCACACACAGTACCGGAAAGGGAGAGATTCCTCTCCTTCGACAGCTGTACCATCGAAGATTTCATAATGGGGGAGCCAGATTATGAGGAAGTATACCTCCCGGAAGTGACGATCGTCACGGGACATACCCCCACGTCTTTTATCGATGAAGAATACAGGGGCAGGATATGGCACGGAAACAACCACATCGCTGTAGACTGCGCGGCGGTGTTCGGAAACCCTTTAGGCTGTATCTGTCTCGACACTATGAAAGAATACTATACAGACTAAAATTAAGGACTTCAGGTCAATTTCTCAGCCTGAAGTCCTTAATATTTTATATTATTCCAGCGTAATTAATGCTTTGAAGGCGATCTTGTTCTCGAGGCGGTACTTTTCCAGGAGAATGGGGCCGCAGCTGTTGGAGCCGATGCCGCTCTGGCGTTGATCTATGCACAGCACCGTAAAGCCGGACTTCTCAAGCTCGTAGTTGTGAGCCTTTGCCGTCAGCTCCTCTTGGGTGAAGTGGGATGCGTTGAATGAAATTGTATCGGGGGAGGATACCTTCACGGAATTCTTGCCGTCGGAGAGGAGCACGTAGTCGCAGCCGTAGTGGCTTCCGTTCTCCTGAGGTCTTGTGTAATCCTCGTGAAGCTCATCGACTGTAGCGCGGAACTTGCTTATGTAGGAGGCGCTTCTCTTGTCTATGTAGCTCTCGTAGGGACCGTAGCCGAAATACTCAACGTTATCAAAAGATTTGTCGAGGAAGAGGCGAATGCCGTAGCGGGGCAGGAAAGGAAGCTCACTCGCGCCCTCGTGAGGAGGCGCTGTCTTTTCAGCCACTGTGTCAAACACAATGCTGCCATCGGGGCGGACTGTCCACTTTGTAACTACGTTGAGGATTCTTTGAAGGTATACGGCGGAGATGGCAAGTGTGGAGGTGATTTCAACGGCACCGTTCACATTTTCCACTTCGTTACTGTATGTCCTTACAACGCTGCGGTCATATCCTGCCGCCTCCCACAATTTGCGGACATTCCTGTCGTTGTCTGTAGGAGCGCGCCAGATATTGTACTCCATGGGCTTCTTAAGCCTCTCCTCACCGTTTAGCACAAGAGAAGAGAAGGCGCCTGAGAGTTTGTCGTAGGTGTACTTAAAGAAAGCGCCGGTTAAAATGATGTATCTTTCCGTTTCCTCGCTTTCCACAACAGGACCGATGCAGTCGGAGATACAGGGGTGCACTCTGTGCAGTTCAATCTGGGTATAGCCCAGTTCATGACCGTCATCAGCCCAGGGTTTGTCGCCCTTCTGAAGTCCGATGAAGCGGATGAAGGCGTTGCCGGTAACGCTTCCCACATCCACCTTTACAAGGCAGGCTCTATGTGGCGCGACTTTAAGATCCTCGATAATGCCGCTCTTGACTACCTCGCCGTCGATTTCAAGCTCCCAGCGCAGCCGCATCACATCGGAAAGGTTGACGAAGTCAAGCATATTGCAGACCTCGTATAGGATGGAGCTGCCGCCTACCGACTTGACGGAGAAGGGTTTGATGACGTTCTTGTACTCCTTGAGACCTGTATGCTCCCGTCTGTCGGGGTATACAAGGCCGTCCATACAGAAGTTTCCGTCATGGGGGAACTCACCGGAATCGCCGCCGTAGGCATACATGGGGCGTCCGTCCTCGCTTGTGCCGGTGAATATCGCGTGGTCACACCATTCCCAGACGCAGCCGCCCAGGAATTTGGGGTATCTGTATATAAGCTCGAAATAATCCTTTATGTCTCCCGGGCCGTTGCCCATGGCGTGGATGAATTCGCAAAGCCAGAAAGGCTTTTCGTACTCCGTGGCGTATTTTATGCAGTCCGCAAGACTTGAGTACATACGGGTATTAAGGTCAAGAGAGGAGAAATCGTACTTCGCCACATGATCGGGAAGCTCGAAATGGGCTCTCTCATACTGGAGAAGCCTTGTCTTGTCGAACTCTTTGACCCAACGGCCACAGAGCTCGAAGCATTTGCCGAAGCCGGCTTCATTGCCCAGGGACCAGATGATAACGGCTGGACTGTTTTTGTCCCTGTGTACGTTTCTCTGAACCCTGTCAAGAAGCGCTTCCCTGAAGATCGTGTCGTTTGCAAGGAGATCATAGGCAGTGAGATAATCCGCGCCGTAAAGCGATGTAGTGCCATGTGTTTCAATGTCACTCTCATCGATGACATAAAAGCCGTACTTTTCGCAGTACTCGATAAAGAGGGGAGAGCTGGGGTAGTGACTGGTGCGTATAGCGTTTATGTTATTGCGCTTCATTATCTCAAGGTCACGCACCATCTGCTCACGGGAAATGGTAAAGCCGGTGCGGGGGTCGGAATCATGGCGATTTACGCCTTTAATTTTGATTGTGGCGTTGTTTAAGTAAACCACACCGTCACGGACTTCGATCTTTCTCATACCCACGTTCTTGACGATGTACTCGCCGCCGAACTTAAGAAGCATTTTGTAAAGATAGGGCGTTTCAGCACTCCAGAGGTTTGGATCGCCCACCGTAAAGCCGAATTTGCCTCCCTCGGTGACACCTGTCTCAACTACTTTGTTCTCGGCGTCAAGGAGAGAGAATTCGCACTCACCTTCGCCGATGATGTCGATATCGCCGTTTACGAATACAGAAGCACTGTCGGCGGATACATCGGTACGGATAAAGATATCCCTGATGTGGTTTTTGGGACGGCGAAGGATATAGACGTCACGGAAAATACCGCTCATGCGGAACTTGTCCTGATCCTCCATGTAGGAGCCGGAGCACCACTTGAGCACTAGGATTGTAATCTCATTTTCCCCGTCCTTGAGAAGAGAAGTTATATTTATCTCCGCTGTGGAGTGTGAAACCTCGCTGTAGGAGGCGAACACGCCGTTTATATATACGTATGAGCAGGAATCCACGCCCTCAAGCACGAGGTAGTAACTCTCATCCTTGTTTAGCTTGACGTCAATCGTCTTACGGTATACGCCGCAGGGATTTATCTCCGGTACATAGGGGGGATCGTAGGGGAATGGGTAGCGAATGTTCGTATACTGGTGGTAGTCTACTCCGTAGGACTGCCAGACGGCGGGCACATCCACCTCACGGCAATCGCACTCGCGGGGAGTGAGGGTAGCCTCGAAACGGCTGGGATAATAGGCGAATGACCATTTGCCGTTGAGGGACATTAGCTTGTCGGACTCTTCCCGAAGCTTTGTCAGAGCGCTTTTTTCGTTTCCAAAGGGGACATAGTATGCTCTGTTTGGCTCAAGGTTGACTCGAAATGCCTTTGGATCCTCATAATACTTAAGGTGCATGGTGTTTTCTTCCTTTCAGGTATGTAATATGTTGATGTTTTATTCAGTCCAGATGGGGTTGCCCAGGGCGATTTTCTGATCCTTTGAAAGATCCGTAACCTCCACCCGGTAGAAACCTTTTTTAACAGCGGGGATTAACATATATTTTGTCTCGCCGAAGGTAAAGTCAAAGCTCTTTTCAATACCGTCCCGGCTTATTATATCAGCCCGGTAGACATTTCCCTCGGTACCCTGCCAGATATCGCCTACCGATACCTCGAGGATATCTCCGTCTTTAAGCTTTCTGACGCCGCCCATCTTTGTGCTTCCGATACACATGCGGATGCCCGCGTTGCCGCAGACAAAATCACCCTCATGGAGGAGCTTTACAATCTCATCCCGGGATAGGACACCGGCGTACAGTGTTGTGACGATGAGACCTGTGGGAAGCTTGTGGGTGTCTGTCCCGGCGCAGGCATATACTCTGTGACCTTTGTCAAGAATTTTCAGCCATAAATCGTACTGAGGCGCGGAGAGGCGGTGCTCGAGAGATATATAGAAAACCTCAATGCCCATGAAGTCGCCGAAGACGTACTCCGAGCAGTCGTCGCTTTTGAGCAGGTCGCAGGGATGGGGATGGACAAAGAAACCGCCCATGGAGGTGACCATGTCCTTGAGCTGAGTGAAGCGCTCTCTTGTGAAGGAGGGGTAGACAAAATGCCCTTCTTTTCCTCCCTCAAACTCAAATTCGGGGAATGATTCAAGAACTTTCTCAAGCTCACCTTTACGGCGAAAAAGCATGTTATAGTGAAGAACATTGCGTCTGTTCCCCTCCTCATCGGGGATGTCCTTTGCGTCGGTAATGCGGGTACCCGGTTC
>JAAZBA010000066.1 GCA_012514045.1 Clostridiales bacterium
CCTCAGGCGGGTTATGCGCTTCCGCTTCCTGAGACCGAACATCGTCATCTGTATCCCTAGTGGCATAACCGAAGTGGAGGAGAGAGCTGTTATAGATGCCGGTATGCAGGCGGGCGCAAGAAGAGTGTTTCTCCTTGAAGAGCCCATGGCGGCGGCGATCGGCGCAGGAATAGATATAACAAAGCCAAACGGCAACATGATAGTTGACGTGGGCGGAGGTACAACCGATATTGCAGTGATCTCTTTGGGCGGTATCGTGGAGTCTGATTCTATCAAAGTAGCAGGAGACAAATTCGATGAGGCGCTTGTAAAATATATGAGAAGAAAGCACAACCTGCTTATCGGCGAGCAAACGGCGGAGGAGATCAAGCTTACAATCGGATGTGTATTTCCCCGATCCGAGCTTAAGGAGACAAAGGTACGTGGCAGATGTCTGCTGACAGGTCTTCCGAAAACCGTATCTCTGTCCTCGGACGAAACGATTGAAGCCTTTTCCGAGGTTACAGACAGCATAATCGAGGCGATACACTCGGTAATCGAAAGGACACCCCCGGAACTGATAGGGGATATATCCGCTAACGGTATAGTAATGACGGGAGGCGGAAGCCTTATCTGGGGCTTTGACAAAAAGATATCCGAGAAAATCGGTATTCCTACCCATATAGCGGACGATGCCATATCCTGTGTAGCCTACGGTACAGGAAAAGCACTCGAGAATATAACAATAATGCAAGATGGCACGGTAAACATATCACGCCGCAGACAGATGAATTCATAGTTAAAGAGGTATTTATTATGGTTAGAGAACCGGAGCACAATCTTACGCAGGTGTACGGCAGCAAGGTATTCAATGACGCTGTGATGCGTGAAAGACTGCCAAAGGAAACATATAAACTGCTTAAGCAGACAATTGATCTGGGACGTCCGCTGGATACCTCAATAGCCGAGGTGGTAGCCAATGCGATGAAGGACTGGGCGATTACTCAGGGCGCTACTCACTATACCCACTGGTTCCAGCCCATGACAGGAGTTACTGCCGAAAAGCACAATTCCTTTATTTCTCCCACTCAGGACGGAAGAGTAATAATGGAATTCTCTGGTAAAGAGCTTGTAAAAGGTGAGTCTGATGCGTCAAGCTTTCCTTCTGGCGGTCTTCGCGCCACATTTGAAGCGAGAGGCTACACCGCCTGGGACTGCACCTCTCCGGCGTTTGTAAAGGAAGGGACACTTTACATTCCCACAGCCTTCTGCTCATACAATGGAGAGGCTTTGGACAAAAAGACGCCGCTTCTGAGATCGATTCAGGCTCTGTCAAAGCAAGCGGTACGTGTGCTGCATGTACTTGATAACGAAGATGTGGAATCTGTTTCCGCTATGGTAGGCCCGGAACAGGAGTACTTCCTCATCGAGCGTGACATGTATATAAAACGTAAAGACCTTCTTATGACAGGAAGGACGCTGTTCGGAGCCATGCCTACAAAGGGACAGGAGCTGGATGACCACTACTATGGCAACATCACCGACAGAGTGTCTTCCTTCATGTCCGATTTGGACAACGAGCTCTGGAAGCTGGGAGTATCAGCTAAGACAAAGCACAATGAGTCTGCACCCGCACAACATGAGCTTGCTCCCATATATACAACCTCGAATATTGCCTGCGATCACAACCAGATAACAATGGAAATGATGAAAAGAATTGCTCTGCGTCATGACCTTGTATGTCTGTTGCATGAAAAGCCATTTACAGGAGTAAATGGCTCCGGTAAGCACAACAACTGGTCTCTATCCACAGACAAGGGAAACAATATCTTCGATCCCGGACAGACTCCTGAGGACAATCTACAGTTCTTGCTCTTCCTGAGCGCTGTGCTTTGGGCAGCGGATGAATATGCCGACCTTCTCAGAGCGTCCATATCCTCCGCGGGAAATGACCTGCGTTTAGGAGCAAACGAAGCTCCGCCCGATGTGGTGTCAATATTCCTGGGAGAGCAGCTTACAAGCATTCTCGAACATATCGAGACGGGCAAGGAGGACGATAAGACCTTTGGCGGTGTAATGATGATAGGTGTAAAAACCCTTCCTCACCTTCCGGTGGACACGACTGACAGAAACAGAACATCCCCTTTGGCTTTTACCGGAAACAAGTTTGAGTTTCGTATGCTGGGTTCCTCCGATTCTATCGCCGACGCCAACACTATAATAAACACGATAGTGGCGGAAATCCTTTCAAGAATTGCCGACAGGCTGGAAATGTCCACAGACCCGGAAAGCGAGGTCAAAGATATTATCAGAGGTATTCTCAAAGAGCACAAGAGGATCATATTTAACGGCAACAACTACTCTGAGGAGTGGCGCGAAGAAGCTAAAAGAAGGGGACTGCCGATGCTTAGCAGTACAGTGGATGCCATCGAGCAGCTTCGTACAAGCAAAAATATAACTCTCTTTGCCAAGCACGCAGTGCTGTCGCCTCTTGAAGTGGAATCAAGATACGAGATTCAGCTTGAAAACTATATTAAAACAATCCTTATAGAAGCCCGCACGATGGTACAGATGGCACGTCAAGAGATTGTTCCCGCATGCATGAAGTATGCCGGAGAGTTGGCAGAAGTATATAACAACACTGCTTTAGCCGGTTTTGCCGTTGGACACGACAAACTTAAAAAGCTCACCGCGGATATTGCCTTGGGTGAGCAGAGAACATACATACTTGAGGAACTTGTGGAAAAACTAAAACCCATGGGTTACACTGCGGAATGCGCCAGAAGTATAACAAATGAGATGATACCCGCTATGGATTCCCTTCGTGAATGCTGTGACGGGCTGGAGCTTGAGATACCCTCCTCCTACTGGCCATTCCCCACATATACGGATTTGTTGTTCAGAAGAAAATAGAAAAGGAGAAAACATCATGTTTAACGGACTCGGATGTAATCTTTCGAACCTTTCAAGGCTATCAAACGCAAAAACACGCTCCATATGCCCGGAAAACTTCACAGGAGAAAAGGGCAAAGCTACGATGGCAACAGAGGGAACGGGGAAGAACTGCGCTCGTGACCTTGGTCTTGGCTGGAAGATATCTCCCTCAGTGGTGATCGAGCCGGAAGAGACATTGATTGTCGCAGATATTGAGGGCAGCGGCGCAATTCAGCACATATGGCTCACCCCTACGGGCAAATGGAGATACTGCATCCTGCGTATCTACTGGGATGACAACGAGAACCCTTCTGTAGAATGTCCCATAGGTGACTTCTTCGCCAGCCCCCTGAACGACAACTATGCCCAGATATCCTCCCTTGCTGTATGTGTAAACCCAAAAAGCGGACTGAACTGCTATTGGGAGATGCCATTCCGCAAGAGATGCCGTATAACGGTGGAGAACATAGCAGATGAGCGCATGGTGCTCTACTATCAGATAGACTACACATTGACAGATGTCCCGGAGGACTGCGCCTATTTCCATGCCCAGTTCAGGAGAACAAATCCACTGGGTTATAAGGACGTGTA
>JAAZBA010000214.1 GCA_012514045.1 Clostridiales bacterium
GCCAGAGTATTCATACTGGAATCATAGGTTACCTCGTTTTTGATGTCAAAAACAAGTGTTTTCCCTTGACTTCCGTACATGAGTCCCATGTTTGTTTCATCGTAAACAGTTCTGATATCGAAGTTATTGGTAAAAAAAGTGTACGGCAAATAAACGCTGCCGTCTTTGATAACCGGCATCGAGGAATATGTGAGCTCAAGGAGAGTATCGTTAGCAACAGTAAACATAATTAGCTCACCCTTGTATTTCGTTACATCGCTTATCGTCGCGGTTGCGGGTGCGAGCAACAACATTAAAGCGAGCAGCAGGCAAAGCAAAGTACGTAGTTTCTTTTTCATATGGTTCTACATTTTGACAGAATAAGTATTACATCCTTTAAAGAAAGTCAACATACAGATATCGACCTAGTTGTAAAACGAATCGACTGTGTGCAAATAATGGAGGAGGCACTTGTCTTGTGCCTCCTCCTTAGTACAACGCTCGATAGCAGACATTCTGAGAATGCTATATTCCGAGGTTACCTCAAGAAGCGCATGACAGTTGCTTATTGAAGATTGATTATCAGATTATATAATGATTTCTGAAATTGGGTAGTTTTAAGCCTTCGGGAGGCTTGCAGCAGCTACGGACTGTCCAACTCTTCTTGATTTTTCATCCGGAAGGTGTAATGAGATCTTTGCGGCGAGTTCGGGATATTCCTCGTCGAGAATGCGCTTGGCTTCGGCGTGAATAATATTTCCGCCCTCACCGGATACCACGCGACCCATAAGGAGCACGTGCTTAAAATCATAAAACTCGCTGTAGAGGGCAAGACCGTTTGCAAGGTAGCAACCGATGCTCTCGTAAATGCCTCTGGCTCTATCATCATTTTCGAGCATGAGTTTCTGTACAACCTTGAGCTTTTCTGCAGGTGTTGCGTTTTTGTCAAGCTCTATTCCTGCAGCAGGGGCAAGCTTGATGACGCAGTCCTGAGAGAAGTACTTTACACCGCAGCCAATATCTCCGGACCACTCGTCAATCATTGCTTCAGGGTTCAAGTCTACAGGTACGAACGCAAGCTCATTGAGCCAACCTGTAATATTTCCTTCGCCGTCAACAAAGCCACCAGCTTCGCTTGTGCCCATAGCAATGCCGAGAACACCGTTGGCATTGAGTTCCATCGCTCCTGCAAGGGCAGTTACGTCACCATCGTTGGCAACCTCCAGAGGAATATCACCGATTTCCTTTGCAGCACGAATATAAATGTCCTTAACCTTGGCTTCAAAAGCGTCTTTGGGAACCTTAAGGAAGAGAGAAGCAACCATTGTGCGGTTCGCTACATAAATACCTGCAGAGGATACACCGATAGCATCCACTCTGGGCATCTTTTCTGCGGCACTCTTGAATGCGGATAAAATCCCATTGTAATGATAATCCGGGTCAGAATTGACCTTTGGAAGCCATACAACCTCCTCGCTCCAAATTGGCTCACCGTCGACAACAGCCGATACCTTTCTGTCACTTCCGCCGGCATCAAAGCCGATTCTGCATCCATTAAGGTTTCTGCCTACTCTCTTTGAAACTTCCTGAGATGGAGGTA
>JAAZBA010000235.1 GCA_012514045.1 Clostridiales bacterium
GAGAACCTATAGAGACTATCGAGCAGGAAGTTGAGCGCAAGACCGAGCTCAGGGAAAAGGCTGAGGAAGAACGCCGAAAGGCTGATGAAAAGCGCAGACTTGAAGAACAATTGAAGTCCGCGACCCCTCCCCCTTGGATTCCCCCCACAGATCCCAGCTTTGACGAGTACAAAAAACAGCACAACGAAAACAAGGATAAATCCGACCATTGATTTCGGTTTAAGATCGTAAATATACCGGTTATTCCGCCCGAGACAGCGCTCTGTTTCGGGCGGTTTTACCAATCGATATTCTCTGTACATTTCCCTGGTTTTGTGCTAAAATATACCTACCAAAATAACAGACGAGGTTTTGCCATGCTCCTTACCAATCCCACCGTGGTAAATGATATAATGACTCGCTACGGGTTTAGGTTTACAAAATCCTTGGGACAAAATTTTCTCATTGATTCGAATATGGTGAAATCCCTTTCGGATTTATCCGGAGCCGATAGTGATACCGCTATTTTTGAGGTAGGTCCCGGTATCGGCACCTTAACCGAGAGTCTTGCTTCCCGCTGCGGAGAAATCGCCTGCGTGGAAATCGATCGGAAGCTTATCCCTATACTAAACGAAACGCTCTCTCGTTTTGATAACATACGAATAATAAACGACGACATTCTCAAGACGGACATACACGATATTTGCGATCTCTTTACCTGCAAGCGCACCATCGCCTGCGCAAATCTACCCTACTATATCACCACTCCTACCATCACCGTTCTTCTTAAGTCTGATCGCTTCGACTCCGTCACCGTCGTTATACAGAAAGAAGCGGGCGACAGACTGTGCGCAAAGCCGGGAAGCCCCGACTACAACGCATTTGTGGTGTTTATAAACACCTATGCGGAATTTACCCAAAGCTTCAAACTGCCGGCAGCTTGTTTTATGCCGAAGCCCAATGTTGACTCTGTGGCAATTCGTTTTGATGTATATAAAAATCCCCTTGTCCCCCCTGAAAAACGTGAATTTTACTTCCGTGTGGTGCGGGCAGCATTCACCCAACGGAGAAAGACACTTGTCAACACCCTCTCCACCTCTCTAGACACACCGCTTTCAAAGGCAGAGCTGACACAAGCTGTTGTAGAATGCGGCTTTGATGAATTTATCCGCGGTGAAGTTCTTGAAGTTGCTGATTTCTACGCTTTAAGTGAAAAAATCCTTGAATTTTGTAAATAAAAGTCTTGACAGCCAGGTGATGTTGTGGTATACTTATTGAGTAAAGAAGATGCGGTAATCTGTATCTCACCCTCAGCTTCAGCGAAGGGGTTGGCATAACGTAATAAATCGGAGCAATAGGTCTCCGTTTATGTCAACAAAGCGGCTGAAAAGTCGTTTTTTTATTTTATCAGGAGGTGTTTTGGCATTAATAACATTAGGCATCAGATCAATGAGGAAATAAGGGACAAGGAAGTTCGTCTCATCGATGTAGACGGATCCCAGATAGGAATTGTATCAGGGGCTAATGCTCTCCGAGAAGCAATGAACAGAGGGCTTGACCTGGTTAAAATCGCTCCTCAGGCAGATCCGCCGGTATGTCGTATTATGGATTACGGCAAGTACAAGTTTGAGCAGGCTAAACGTGAGCGTGAAGCAAGGAAAAATCAAAAGATAGTCGATATCAAAGAAATACAGCTCAGCGTCGGCATTGGCCAGCATGACTATAATTTTAAACTCGGACATGCAAAGCGCTTTTTGACCGGCGGTGACAAGGTAAAGGTTTCTATCCGCTTCAGAGGCCGTGAGATGGCTCATACAGCGCTCGGTGAAGACCTTATGTTGAAGTTTGCCGACGAATGCAGCGAACTCGCCGCTATAGAAAAAGCTCCCAAGCTCGAAGGTCGCCAGATGCTAATGTTTTTAGCGCCGAGACCCGAAACACCCGCATCGAAAAAGAATTAAAGGAGATATAATAATGCCCAAGATTAAGACACGCAGCGCTGTCGCCAAGCGATTCAAGCTGACAAAAACCGGCAAGGTCAAGCATATGCAACAGAACAGACGCCATAAGCTGACTGCAAAGTCCACAAAACGCAAAAGAGGCCTTAGAACGGTCGGATATGTTTCCCCCGCCTCAGCAGCTAACATTAAAAAGATGATTCCCTACGCGTAATCGGATTGTTGCGCAATATAATTTGGAGGATAAGTAGAAATGGCTAAGGTAAAAGGCGCAATAATGACGCGCAAGAGAAGAAAGAAGATATTAAAGCTTGCCAAGGGCTACTACGGCTCTAAATCCAAGCTTTTCAGAACCGCTAATCAGGCTGTTATGAAGTCCCTTAAGTATGCCTATATCGGACGCAGACTTAAGAAGCGTGACTTCAGACGCCTTTGGATAACAAGAATTTCCGCTCAGTGCAAGCTCAACGGCATCAACTATTCCCGTTTCATCAACGGTCTAAAGAAGGCCGGTATCACAATGAACCGCAAGATGCTCGCCGAGCTGGCAGTCAGCGACAAAGCCGCTTTCGCCTCCCTCGTAGAGAAGGCAAAAGCCGCTCTCTAAAAAGTATTCAAGGCAGCACCGTTTTATCGGGCTGCCTTATTTCATTTTGTTGGAGGATTTTTATGTATACATACGATATTTCATCCGTTGCCGCCTCTGTGGCTTCAATGCTGGACATCTCCGCTCCCAAGCATGCCTCCCCCGCCTATGCGCCTATAGCGGATAAAAAAGTGGATCGCGTGCTTCTCTACAATCCTGACGCAATAGCTCTTTGGATTTATGGCAAGTACCGCTCCTTGTTCCTTGAAGCGGAAAAGAGGTCGGACTTCATTCTTCCCGCCCGCTCTGTAATGCCCTCGGTAACTCCTGTATGCTTCGGCACAATGTACACTGGAGCCTCCCCAGACCTCCATGGCATAAAGAAATACGAAAAGCCCGTCATCACAATCGAAACTCTATTCGATTCCCTCATCGCCTCAGGAAAAAAGCCTTGTATTGTGTCCTATGGCGACTCGAGCATCTCAAAGATTTTCCTAAACCGTGAGATGGACTACTACATTCCCGACACAATGGATAATGTAAATTCCATAGCGATGGAACTTATGAGGGAAGACAAGTACGACCTTATAACAGTCTACAACGGCAATTACGACAGTGTGATGCACAAAAACGGTCCTGAGGCTGAGCCCTCAATTGACGCACTTAAGCACAATATCGCTGCTTTTTGCGACTTTTGTGACCTTGCGGACGAGGTATGGAAAGGCAAAAGGTATGCCGCCGGCTTCTGTCCTGACCATGGATGCCATCTCATTGACGGCGACTGCGGAAGCCACGGTCTTGAGATGGACGAGGACATGAACGTAGTGCATATGTGGCGCTTCGCATAGCGTTTAACACAAAAGCCATATGGGCGATTGATCTACAAACGAATCAATCGCCCCTTAATCATTTATCCCTTAATTCTACTCAAACCGAAGCTCTCCGTTTGCGTTTGCTGTCGCTTCCCTGAAGGTCATCACTCCGGCGTAGCCTCCAATTGCTCTGAACCCTGTGAAAACGATTTTTTCTCCCCATACTGCACCCTTTGGCACAGTGGAACAGGGTGTCACCGGATTATCCGGCATTATAAAGCCTGAAAACGGCTCAACAGAATGCATATAATGAGCCTTTCCCCGGAGACTGAATATGAGGTAATAACGTCCCGAATATTCAATATAGTCGGGGCATTCCGGCTGGGTTTCATCACCGGAAATGTATATGGGCTCGATCTCCTCCCAGGAATCCAAATCATTGGATATAAGGTGAGCAAGACACCCTCTGTTCTCCTTTATAAGAGAGGTTGTCAGAAGCATGTGATACAAACCTTCATTATCCCGTATAAGCTTCGGATCTCTTGCGGAGCGTCCATCGTATCTATCGGACAGATAAAAGGAAAATCCCTTATCCTTGCTGAAATTATATCCGTCGGAAGACATGCTCCTCCTGATAGGAGCGCTGGATCCGTCCGTCATTCTCACCGTGTAGAAGAGATACTCTTTCTCCCCTTTGGGTATCCATGAGCCTGTGCATATGGAGCCCTCGCAACACTCATCGATAGGCACTGCCATAGGGTGGATTTCCCATGTCTTAAAATCGGAGGTAGAGAGATGTTCCCATTGGTGGGCTCCTAGAGACCATTTGCTCCTATGATGACGTCTGTCTTTTAGATATAATACATGATATCGTCCTTTGGAAACATAGGGCATACAGTCCCCAACAAACACGCCTCCCCCCGGTCTCCAGCCCTCAGCGCAGTCTATAGTGCCGGAAGCACAACGTATTTCAACATATTCACCCTCCGATACGCATACATCCTCCGATGCTATGTCTTGCAGGGTAAACAAAGCTTCCCCTGCAGGCCATTCTTCGTCACAAAGAACTTCATTCATCCAAAGCTCAATCCTGTAGGGCAAGATTATCAGCTTTGCATTGTCACCCGCTTTTCCATCGGCACACAATTTAAGGGGCTCATCCCGAAAGCTATAGTAGAAGCGACACTCCAACATGTTATCCTTAAACTCAACGACAAGACGATTGTCACAGCCGACAATCGTCCCTTCGGAGGCAACAGTAAAACTAACCCAAGTATATTTCATACCGATTTCCTCTCAATATAATACTATCTCAGCGCTTTTTTGCCTGTCATGTGCTCTATCTTAAGCTCAAGTACAGCCATACCGGGCAGAGAACGCTCGTTTCTTTTCCTTGCCTCTTCAATATTTCCCGGGCGGTATTTTTCCGCAAAAAGTACGGCGCTTTCCA
>JAAZBA010000363.1 GCA_012514045.1 Clostridiales bacterium
AGGAAAGCCCCGGTAAAGGTTGCGGTAAGCATATCGCCCTCGCCCGCGTAGCCTATACCTCTCGCCATGGCTTTGCTTGCCTCCGCAAAGGGCATTGTCTCAAGTCCTACTTCTTTTCCAACGTTGAGGAAACAAACAGTAAAGGCGTCAATCTTCGCCTTGTCGATCCATTTTCGCACTGTAAGGTTTGTTTTTGCGGATATCTCATGTATCTCCTGCCCGATATCTCCCGTAAGTCTATTCGAAGATAAATCGGAGGCTATCTCTTCCTTTATCTCACATTCTGTGATGCTCTCGCCTATCTCGCACAGCTCCTCCTTTGTGGGGCGTACAACTGTTACACCAAAGATATCAAAAAGCTCTTCGTCAGTCATGAAGAAATCTCCCATACCGTCAAAGCTGTCGCCAACAATGCCCACTCTGGAGCCTTCAATCGCCTTTGCGGCGCAGGCGGCTTTTACAAAGCCTATGGTACGGTCGATAACATCGGAGCATTCGAAATGACCCGCAGCAATAGCGAAGGGTTTGCCGTTTCTGCGAAGAAGGTTGCACATATCCATAACGCCATGGATACCGTGGCAGTAGGAAATCTCTCCTTTGTTCTGTTCGGGACCGAAATCATATGTCTCCGTAGTGTCCAAAACTACTATGGGAAGCTTGGTATTAGCGAGGATTTTCGAGGACTCAAGGGAAGGAGAATATGCCATATGGAGGGTTACGATACATTCGGCGCCCTCCTGCTCAAAGCGCGTTACCGTGCACGCAAATTCGTCCTCAAGTCTGCAGAATTCCGAACGGATGACCTCCAGTCCACGTCCCTCCAGAATCTCGGCGATTCTTTCGTAAAAGGGCTCCAGCCTCATGCGAGATCTGCCGCCGGATTTGTCATAGAGCTCAATGTAAAGCGGAAGAAGACCAATCTTTGTCTTTGCCATCTTTTCATTCTCCTTTATTCAGTTTTATACTAAGCACAATAGGCATGCTCTTATTATATTCGTTTTTTCCCAACCTGTCAAGAGAAAGAGACTTATTATATCAAAATGAATGATTAAATGAAATTAAATGATTGACAATCAAAAAGAACTGTAGTATAATTGCCCATATAATCGAAGATTTGTTTCATTACAGGAGGTGAAACCTTGAAAAAGACCGAACTTAAGGAAAAAAAACTTATCGAATACTTATCGGAACATAAGAGAATCAGTTTGAGCGAAGCAATCAATTTGCTGGATGTTTCCGAATCAACCGTCAGAAGGGTTTTTGTAAGACTTGAGGAAAAGGGAAAGGGAGTTCGTGATTACGGAGGCATAAAACTGGCGGGTGACGCGCAGGAATACTGCTTCGACTCCTACGGTGAGAAAAAAACAGCAGAAAAAAAAGCCGTTGCCGCTATAGCGGTACGTCTCGTTGAGTCCAGCGACATTATCTACCTTGATTCCGGTACAACACTGGCGATTTTCGCCCAAAGTCTTGCGGAGCAGATAAAAGAGGGCGGCTGTGAGGGGGTCACCATATTCACAAACTCCATAGTAAATCTTGAGCGGCTCCATGAAGTCGCAAAAGTCAATCTTATCGGAGGAGAATACCGTTCAAACAGACGTGACCTGTGTGGCTATCTGGCAGAGGAAGCCATAAAGAGGCTTCATTTTTCCAAGTGTTTTCTCGGCACAGACGGTTTCAGCCCCACAGCGGGTTTTACCGCCACGGATTTCTCCACCGCAAGACTAAACGAGCTGGTGCTTCAAAGCTCCCAAAAGAGCTTCATACTTCTTGACTCCGGCAAATTCCATACCCGGTCGGTAGTCAGCTATTCCAAAGGGAGCATGGTTTCCGCGGTTGTTACCGAAGTGTTGCCCGAGCAGGAAATTCAAGCGCTTCTTGCAAACGAGGGCATTGAAATCATAACAAATCAATAAAAACGGAGGGAAATATATGTTTAACAAAGTTAGCGCATCGCTTTGCGATCTTATTGGAAAGGATTATGTCAATGCTGTTCTTGATGCAAGAGCGGCGCTGGGAGAGGATATATCGGAAGCTTCAGCGGCAGCGAATGAGGTTATAGACTTCTTCCCGGAGTCTGCACAGAATAAAGACAATGATATGCTGTCCATTGTGGGTAAGCAAATCGTGAAGCCTTTCGTAAACAGCGTTGATGGCGCCGGTACCGGATCATTCCAGAAGGCGCTCCACAAAAACAGCGCTCCTGTTACAGGCATCGGCTCCTATAGGATCGGTGAGGATGGCAAAGTGTATCTCATCGGTAAAAGTGAGCATTATCACACCCCCATGGGTCATCGCTTCTCCGGTTATAAGCTGATCGACAATGCCCGTAAGGTAGGTATTGTGAACGCCACCCACAACAATACAAGAGGATACATAACAAGGCTGTGCGAGCAGGAGCTTATTAAGGCTGTCAATAAGGGAAACATAGCTTCCGACAAGAGCCTTTCAAGCGTGATCAATCTGGAAACCGGTTCCCTTGCTGTTGAAGCAGGCATAAAGATGATGCTAACCAGATTCTACAGGCTGGATTCCTCCTTTGACGCTCCGGTATACTCCGGCAGAATCCCTGTATTCTTTGTTATGGCTGACTCCATCGGCGGCAAAACCGCCAATTATCATGGCACTACCGTGGTGGCTCAGACATTCCGAGGCATGTGGCCTGAGCTTTATGAGAGTATTGAATCAAATGAGCTCTATAAGGTGGTATCCATTAAAATCAACGACATCGAAGATTTCAAGTCCAAGATGAAGCGGTACAACACAGGAAAATACAAGACCGCCGGTTTCCTGCATGAGATAATCCTCATGAACTACGGCGGCATCAGGCTTACTCCCGAGTTTTTGCGCAGCGCATATGAGCTTTGCGAGCAGTATGACACCCCCGAGCTTGTGGACGAAATACAGTCCTGCATGTGGTACAAGGGCATGTTCCTGTTTAAGCTCTACGGCCTGAAGCCTGATTTTGTCGTAGTAGGTAAAGGTTTCCCCGGTGGCGAGTATCCCGCTTCGAAGATACTTATATCCCAGCGTATGGATAGCCTGAACCAGTTCGGCGCTCTTGTAACAAACGGTCAGGAGGAGCTTGCGTCACTTTCCTACCTTATCACCATGCGCTTTATGGAGGAAAACGGAGAGTATGTTGAGTCTCTCGCCAACGATTTCCATAATAAACTCACTTCTGTCGGGAAGAATTATCCCGCTCTTGTAAGCAAGGTTGAGGGAGAGGGGCATCTTGTTTGTGTCCATTTCTATAATCTTGACCAGGCTAAAACCTTCGCTAAAGCGCTCAACAGCGAGTGCATCGACGCAAGCGCTCAGGTGTACAAGGCTGAATGCCCCCCCGCTGTTCTCCTCAAGCCTCCGGTTATTGCCTCTGGGAAAGTTCTGAGCTATATTTGCGAAAGAATCGACGCAACCCTTGCGGA
>JAAZBA010000267.1 GCA_012514045.1 Clostridiales bacterium
AAAAATCTTGGTCACGGAATATGCGATATAGGCGCGCCTCATTACTTCATTCAGAAAATTCTGGGCACACCTGAAGGAGAGAAGTATTCAATCGACGTTTACACCGCTGTTGATATGTCAATATGCGGTATCCTTGCCTTCCGTTCCATATGGAATGGCAATATTCCCGTAGAGATACCTAATCTGAGAAATCTTGGGGAGCGTGACGCTTATAGAAACGATAATGCCTGCACAAATCCTGCAGTAGCCGGCGATCAGATTCTTGGCAAGTCTCCGAATCCATATCCCGAAAAAGATACCGAGACATACGAATTCATTCGTAAGCTCTGGGAGGAAGGCAAGAAGGGTGTGAAGTAGAAGATTATTAAACTATAGCGGCTGGATAAAATATAGTTGCTACTGTAGTATAATCCAAAAAAACATGATTATATATAAGGAGGAAAGAAATATGATTATAAACTCATATAACGCCGAATTGGAGGTTGTTCTTCAAACGGCAAAAAGAATGTGTGCGGCCGCAAGAACAGCGCCCAAGGCAAGGGGTGTCGATAATATCGTAACACTTATACTTACAGATTCCGATAAAGATAATCTGGCTGCAAAAATGGAAGAGATTGTTGAGCGTGAACAGAACGACAGGCTAAAGTTCCTTCTTCGTGATGCCGGAAATGTTAGAAACTCCGCGGCTGTAGTGCTTATAGGAGCGAAAAACGCTTATGCAGGCCTGCCATTCTGCTCTTACTGCGGATACGATAAATGCGCTTCCTGCGAGGAAAACGGCGGAAGATGCGCGTTCAACATGATGGATCTTGGAATAGCAGTAGGTAGCGCTGTTTCCGTAGCGGCGGATGACAGAGTTGACAACAGAATCCTTTACACTGCGGGAAAAGCGGCATGCGAAATGGATTACCTTGAAGGGAATATTATCTGGCTTGCGATACCGCTTTCCATAAAAGGCAAAAATATTTTCTTCGACAGAAAATAACAGTTGAAGAAATAACCGATATGTGGTAAAATAGAGCATTATATCATAAAGGAACGTGAAAGCTTTGAAATTTGAGTCCGCAAAGCATCCTGCGATGATCGCTATAATGGCTGTGTTTGTGCTTCTGTTTATCTCAAGCGCGATTGTGTCATGCTTCACCTTTGGCGTGGTGGGAGCGATTATTCTGATTGCACTTAACCTGACGTTCATCGCTGTGTTTGTGTGGATATACTTTACCACATACTACGAGCTGAGAGAAGACGAGCTTTATGTACATTCCGGACCTTTTCGTGAACACATCGCTTACAATACCATTGTGAATACAAAAAAGACAAAGGGCTATTCTTTCATGTGTACCTTGGCTTTTAACCGCATTGAGATACGCCGTAAGGTAAATGGCACGATCCTTAGTTCATTTGTTTCTCCAGTAAATGAGGATGAATTCCTAGCTGAGCTTGAGAAGCGTTATATGACAAATGGCTGAGGTATATCCTCAAGCGGCTCGTGAAAAACTTTTAATTCGCTGTCAAGAAGGAGACGAGAACATTCAAATAGCGCATCTCTTTCAGATGAGCATAGAGACAAACGATATTCTGGAAAGGGTACATAGGAATACAGAGCGCTTCGACATTTGAAAACGCAGGAGCCTTGGCTAAGTCCTTGTCCTGTACGCTTCATAT
The DNA here is from genome assembly GCA_012514045.1 of Clostridiales bacterium. Taxonomy (GTDB): domain Bacteria; phylum Bacillota; class Clostridia; order Oscillospirales; family QAMX01; genus JAAZBA01. The sequence goes on from JAAZBA010000267.1 coordinate 1,666, forward strand.
AGCTCTCCTTAAGAGTCCAAAGAAGATAGAAAGCGTCCTGTGTGCAGCCATTTTCCCGAAAAAAAACACATTCTCTTTCTGAGAATATCGGAGGCCGTACGATTCTGTTGTAATCGTGCGGCTTCCGGTGTATTGTTTCAATATCAACACCGATTGAATCCCGTGACAGCGCAAGAACAGTATATTTGCCGGAATGGGAGAGGTTGAACCTTTCTCCGTTAAGGATATAAGGCTTTCCTCTTGGGGAATACCTTACATTATTGTCACCGAGCACAATTTTTAAAAGTGTTCGTCCGGCTATGTAGCGAAGCATATCTTCATGTTTATGAAACGATTTAGCTTTTTCAAATGATGTTTGGCTCAGAAGTCCCATGAGTCCGGTTAAGTTAGCTTCAACAGTGTCGATATTGAGATAAAATAGTTTAATCATAACAATGTCACCCGATTACTGAATAAAGAGGTACGAAATATGAAACGTGATCTTCGTTTTTACCTTAAGCTTATGTTCTATACTTTTAAAATCAGCGCGTTTACCTTTGGCGGAGGCTATGTCATAGTAACGCTGATGAAGAAACAGTTTGTGGACGAGCTTGGATGGATAGACGAAAAGGAGATGCTTGACTTCACCGCCATGTCACAATCCTCTCCGGGATCGATAGCCGTAAACGCCTCTGTGCTTGTAGGTAACAAGGTTGGTGGAGTGGTGGGAAGCATTGTAGCGCTTGTAGGCACCGTTCTGCCGCCGCTAATCATCCTTACGGTGATATCCCATTTCTACACGGCTTTCATAAAAATCAACGCGGTACGCTATCTTTTGTTGGGCATGCAGTCCGGTGTTTCCGCCGTGATATGCGACGCGGTATATACCATGTTTAAAACCGTATGGAAGGAAAGCCGTTGGATTGCTCTCATTACATCGGTAATAGCCTTCGTTCTCGTGGCAGTGCTGTCTGTCAACGTTATTATCATTATCATAGCGTGTATCATTCTTGGAATAATACTCTACGGAAGAGGGGAGAAGAAGGCATGATGCTTATTAAACTTTTGTGGTCATTTCTGCAGATTGGGCTATTTTCAATCGGAGGCGGATATGCCGCTCTTCCGCTTATTCATGAACAGGTTGTCGATCTCCATGGATGGTTGACAGATGTGGAGTTTGCCGACCTTGTCACCATATCCCAGATGACACCAGGTCCCATAGCGATTAACGCTGCAAGCTTTGTTGGTGCAAGAATGGCAGGAATACCGGGATCTCTTATAGCTACCTTCGGCTGTGTTTTGCCGCCATTCATTATTATTTCCATCCTTGCAAGACTCTATATGAAGTACAACAGCCTGGACGTTATAAAAGGCGCTCTTAAGGGTCTTAGACCTGCTGTTGTGGGGCTTATTGCCTCCGCAGGCTTTTCCATTATTTCTTCCTCATGGCTTAATGAAACAGGTACTTCTGTGTATGGAGTCGATATTGCCGCAGTGCTCCTGTTCGTTGCCACTTTCTTTGTTATGAGAAAATGGAAAAAGAGCCCGATTTTGGTTATATGTGGTACCGGCATCGCGGGATTGATTATATACTCCATATTCGGGGGAGCGGTTATTTAACATCAAATTTGACAGATTTCATAATGTCAGGCGCGACATTTTCGATTTTTAAAACAAACGGAAATATGTCGCGCTTTATGCATAAGTGGAAGTCTGGCTCCGGGAACACATGCTGATTATCAGTATCAAAAAAGTGTTCCCCTCCGTTATGTCGAAGAGTTGAAATTTGGTAATCAATATTATAATCCTGTTCAAGAAGCATAGCTCTTATATATTCAGCGCAGATGGTATCCTCCCTTGCCTCACACATGCCGCCTTTGCCCATGGGAACGAGAGAAACGGTATCGGGCTTGACAGACAGTATATAATCTGCTATGGCACGGGCATTTATAAGACTGCCGGTGATTATCTCATCGGCATTTTTTGCGTTTACTATACCTTGAGTGCCGGCGCTTGTGGTATGAATTATGACTTTGTTAGACAAATCTGTGTGTGCTATCGAGGACGGGGAGTTGCCGTACTCAAAGCCCTCAATCTTCGCACCTTGTCGTTCACCGAAAAGTATATAATCGGGATGCTCTTCCTTAAGTTTTAATGCCGTCTCAACGCTTCCTACAGGATATATGAGCTTTGCGCCCCGGGAATATATGTAGCATTCAAGAGAAAAAGCCCTGAATACGTCGATTATTACAGTTAAACCTGTAGCTTTGCGGGCACCCTCCAGCAAAGGCAGCATTCTGACATCCATTATAAATACCTCAATTATTTTTATTAAGTATTGTATCATAAAGTTGGTGTATTTTCAACGATTTGTTTGCTCTGCATTATTTCTTGCAAATGTTGGTTTGTCAATGATATGTTACACCGAGGCACAAAAAATTAAAGAGAGTAGTTTTAGGAGAATTCCAGTTAAGAGGCCGCATAGGGAAGTTGTTATATTTACGGAGATGAACAGCAAGCTGAGC